>CAZPPD010000065.1:0-13303 GCA_964588185.1 uncultured Alcaligenaceae bacterium
GGGAAAATTCCCGCACCATGTCTCGAATCATCTCGAATACCGACCCGTGGAGCATGAGATCAAGGAATGAGGATAGATTTCGCCGCAAGGTTTGGAAGTTGGAGCGTTTCCCGGTGCCGCGGCCGTAGGCAAAACCCAAGGTAGGAATTCGGGTTACTTCGTAATCCGGCCAAATGGCGGAATAGGCGTCTCCGCCGGCCAAAATCAGGATTTGGTGTTGCTTTTTAACCAACTCCGCCAGAATAGCCAGCGACCGGGTGGCATGTCCGCGCCCGTAACCGTGAACGCCGTAAACAATTCTCATTACAACTCCATGGTATCGATAGAAGATGAGGATGGACTTTGGGATTTCGAGCATCCATCATCTTTTATTAATCTCAAATTCTTTTTTTATTAAACAAACCGTGTAATGTCTTTACCTTATGAAAGTTTGATTATCAAAACATTTCCGCTGTTTCGTCAACACGGTTTAGGAAATTCAGGGAAAAAATCTCAGATCGAATATTCTTCAAATCGCTGGGGTGCGTGGGCTTTGCCATCCTCGCCAACCCGAACCAACCGAACGGTCGGCAAATTTTCTCCGCCTTCGAGAGGATGGCCGGCAAAGACAATTGCCCGGTTCCCCGGTTTTAATGCTTTGGCTTGGAATGCTGCTTGCACCGAAGCATCCAACCGGTCCGATCCCTGCTCCAGGTTTGGCAGGTGAACCGGAGTTAATCCCCAAGTCAAGGCTAGTTGCCGAATTACAGCCTCATCAGGACTCGGGGCAATGATGGCTACATTGGGGCGATGCCGGGCCAGCAGTCGAGGTGTCCTTCCCGAATAGGTAGGGGTGATAATGGCGTCGGCTCCAATTTCGCGGGCCAGTTTACAGGTGAGATGGGTAATATGGTCGTCGATTTCACCCCGGGGAACATAGGCTTCCCGCCAATGCTTATCCTCGATCGTTTTCTCCGTTTCCGTTGCGATCCGGTCCATGCACTGTACCGCTTCAACCGGATAGTCCCCGATGGCGGTTTCCCCCGATAGCATGATGGCATCGGTCCCGTCATAAACGGCGTTGGCGACATCGCTGGCTTCGGCTCTCGTGGGCCGGGGATTTCCCCGCATGGAATCCAACATGTCGGTGGCCGTGATGACCGGCTTTCCTGCGGTTCGGGCTTCATTGATCAGCATTTTCTGCAGATGGGGGACTTTTTCCAGGGGAATTTCTACACCCAGATCCCCGCGAGCCACCATAATGCCGTCGAAGGCGGCGACTATTTCCTTGGCATTATTGATGGCTTCGGGCCGTTCGATTTTGGCGATAATGGGGACAGATAATCGACAGGATCGCGCACTGGCCCGCAATTCATCCGCCGCATATGGTGCACGTACAAAGGAAAGCGCCAGCCAATCCACGCCGATGTCCGAAGCAATTAGGAGGGCTTCGCGGTCCCGGGTGGTAACGGCGGGAATAGTCAACTGCGTATCCGGCAGATTGACGCCTTTTTTGGGGAAGAGCTTCCCGGCCACGGTTACGCGAAAATGGACAATCTGCGGTTCAACTTTCTCCACCTTAAGCTGAAGGCGGCCGTCATCGAGGAGAACCCTTTGGCCAACTCGAGCTTTGTCCAGCACTTCCGGTTCAGTAAGGGTGATGTCCGCCGGAACATTGGGGGCTCGGGCCATGGTTATAGGCAAACCCGGTTGCAATTCGATTGGTTCATCCAGAATCACCCGAGGTTTGGGTCCCGGCAAATCCCCGAGCACAGCCAGGGGCCGACCTCGATTCTCGGCAAGTTCTCGAACCCGCTGGACTCGATTCCGATGCTCCTCCAAAGTCCCATGGGAGAAGTTAATGCGAACAACATCCAGCCCCAAGCCCAACAATGACTCCAAAACCCCCGGACGGTCAGTTGCCGGCCCAAGTGTTGCCACAATCCGAGTTCGACGTTCCAAGATACACCTCGCAGTTTAAGGGAGAGAGGCACCAGTATTTTATGAAATTTGCCGCAAAACTCACCCAGGCAAACCATGGGGATTGGTGATTCGTCTTTTTATTGGAGGATGCAGCTTCCCATTTGCTTTGATGAATACATTCTGCTGAAAATCCAGACGTAATCATAATCCAGTCTGAACGAAAGGGGATATTCAGGATGCGACGATTCATACCGATCTTGTTGCTGCTGGCAACTGCCGGCCCAATCCAAGCCCACGGAATCATGGTTCCAAAGGAGAAAGAAGTCCCGCCCTTGGCGATGGTGAATCACTTGGTGACCATCAATATCGAAGACCAGGTGGCGAATACGGTTGTCGAACAATCCTTTCGCAATCACACAGACCGCCAATTGGAAGCGACCTATATCTTCCCGGTTCCCAAGGGAGCGAGCGTCAATGATTTTGTCATGTGGGTTGGCGGCAAAAAGGTGAAAGGGGAAATGGTTGAAGCCAAGAAAGCCCGCAAGATTTACACCGACATTGTCCGCCGCACGCAAGATCCCGGCCTTTTGGAATACATGGGCCACAACCTGTTCAAAATGCGGGTCTTCCCGATTCCCGCTCGCGGTGAACAAAAAGTCCGCCTGCAATACACTTCGATTGCTCCCAGCGACAACGGTACCATCAGCTACATCTACCCGCTGAAGACTGATGGCAAAGCAGTGGAAACGCTGGAAAAGTTTTCCATCAAGATGAACCTGAAATCTCAGCACACCATCCAAAATATCTACAGCCCCACTCATGCTATCACCGTTTCCCGCAAAGACGACAAGAATGCCGTCATTCACTTTTCCAAAGACCAAGGACTGTTGGACCGTGATTTTCTGCTTTACTACAACGCCGGTAACAAAGACGTAGGTCTGACCATGCTCAACCACCGCCCCACCGCTGGAAACAAAGGCTATTTCCTGATGCTGGTCTCCCCCAGAGCGGAATTGGCCAAGGACCAACAAGTTCCTCGGGATGTGGTCTTTGTGCTGGACACCTCCGGCAGTATGCGCGGCAAAAGAATCCAACAAGCCAAAGGTGCTTTGAATTTTTGTCTGGGTCAGCTCAGTTCTCAGGATCGCTTCGGCATCATCAACTTCGCTACCACGGTCAACAAGTACACCGAAGGGTTGCAGGAAGCCACCAAAGATAATCTCGGCCAAGCCCAGAAGTGGGTGCGTGATCTGCAAGCCACCGGTGGAACGGCCATCAATGACGCCTTGGCTTCTGCCTTGAGCATGCGGTCGGACGACTCCACCCGCACCTTTACCATGGTGTTCTTCACCGATGGGCGGCCGACGATTGGGGAAACCGACCACGAGAAGATCCTCAAGAATGTCATGAAAGAAAACACCGAAAATACCAGGATCTTCACCTTTGGTGTGGGCAATGATGTCAACGCTACCATGCTCGACCAAATGGCCGAACAAAGCCGGGCGTTAAGTACTTACGTTCAAGAAGCGGAAGAGTTCGAGGACAAAGTCAGCAGTCTGTACAACAAAATCAGCCACCCGGTCCTGACCAATCTCAATTTGTCGGTGGGTGATGATGTCAAGTTGTCCGAGGTCTATCCGCCGCAACTACCCGACCTATTCCATGGGAATCAATTGGTAGTTCTTGGCCGCTATGAGGGCAAAGGCCATGTCGCCGTGAAACTAAGCGGCCAGGTTGGCAAAAAAGATCGGGAATTTGTTTATGAGGTTAACTTCGCCGAAAAGTCCTCAGAAGAAAAACCTTTCGTCGAGGAATTGTGGGCACACCGCAAAGTCGGATATCTCCTCGATCAAATCCGCATCAATGGAGAAAAGAAAGAACTGGTTCAGGAGGTCGTCAGCCTGGCAAAACGCTACGGCATCACTACTCCTTACACCAGTTACTTGATTGTTCCGGATGCTCCCATTCCCGTTGCTCGAGTCCAGAACTCAGGAACCGAATTCAAACGAAGGCCGAATGTTGCCTTTGATCTGAATCCGGGAATATCATCAGTAAAATCCGCTCCTTCGGCTTTAAAGAAGCCTTCGGATAATTCCAAGGATGAAAAGGGGGGTGACCAAAGCGCCAAGAATGGTCCGAGCAACAAAGGAAAGGCAAAGCAAATTACCGTCAAGGAATTTGCCCAGAAGGTGCAAGGTACACCGGGAGCCGCATCCAAATTCCGGGGTCAAAAAGCCAACGAAGAGCTAAGCAAAGTTCGGCGGGAAACCAATGGCCCCAAAGCGAATAATGGCGGTTCCGTTGCCTATGGTCGAGCCCTTTGGGAGGCCCGACAGCGCTTGTTGGCGAACATGGACGCGCAAATCGCATTGAAGAAGGGGCAAAAGGATCTGGTCCAGAATGGATATCTGGGTGTAGCGTTATCCATGCAGTCTAATAACCTTCGCAATCAGTGCCAACTGACCCAGACGGCAATTTGCAATGTCCAGAGCCGCAATTGTTTGAATGTAGGCGGAGTTTGGATTGACGAAGGCTATCACGCCAAGATGAAAACTGTAACGGTCAAAGCCATGAGCCCCGCTTACTTCCGGATTCTGGAGCGGCATCCCATGGTCAAAGAAGTTTACACCATGGGGAACCATTTCGTCTGGGTTACTCCCAGCGGCACGGCTCTCATTATCGACACCTCCGCTGGTTCAGAACGTCTGGAAGACCTGGAGATCGACGCCCTGTTTTAAGTCGCCAAGAAGAACTAGCCCGGTTATGGCTCCAACCGGGATAGCAAACCCCTGCGTGCCCGCCCCGCCGGCCGCAGGGGTCTTTTTTTTTGGTATTTTGTTGCTGGTCTTTTGCTAGCTGGATTTGCCAGAGTTCCGTGCCATCAAAGGGAAAAACAACCCGGCCCAGGGAAGCATATTTGGCTATCTTTTAAACTCTTCCGTTTCACTACTCTTCCCCAAGCAACCACTGTTTCTGAGCTTTCGGACCATAGGTCAGGCCAAAATTCTTCATGGCAATCTCGGTTACGGAGCGAACGGCTTCCTCCGGCGAGTCGGTAATAATGAGGCGGGTGAGGTCAATCTCATCAATCGTTTTCTGGGCAATGAGGCGGTCTTGCATGAAGTCCAGCAGCGGTTGCCAGAACTCTTTCCCCATGAGGACTACCGGAAAATCGTGGATCTTGCCGGTTTGAATGAGAGTTGCCGTTTCGAAGATCTCGTCCAGAGTGCCGAAGCCGCCGGGCATGGCGATAAAGGCGTAGGAGTATTTGACCAGCATCACTTTGCGGACGAAGAAGTATTTAAAAGTGATCCACTTGTCCAGGTAGGGGTTATGGTGTTGTTCTTCCGGAAGTTTGATATTGCAACCGATGGAACGGCCGCCGGCATCCTTGGCTCCGCGGTTGGCCGCCTCCATGATCCCGGGTCCGCCTCCGGTCATGACCGTAAAGCCCGCCCGCGAGAGTAAGGCCCCGGTCTGCCGAGCCAGTTGATAGTAGGGATGATCTTCCTTGAAGCGAGCGGAGCCGAATACGGTTACGCACGGTCCAACAAAGTGCAAAGACCGAAAGCCGCGAACAAACTCCCAAAAAATGCGGATAGCGCGTAAAAACTCCCACCGCCGCTTTTGCGGACCTTCCAGAAACGGGATGACATCGGGATCTCCCGGCCACGCCGGCCAATGTTTGCGGCCATTCAGATTCCCGTTGGAGTTCTGTTGAGTGTTTTGAAGTTCTCTGGAATAAATACTGTCAGCCATGAGAGACTTTCCCCGCAATTTACGGCTAAATTTCAACTACCAATTCGCTGGGGAGGTAATCGTCGAGGATGCCATAGGAAAACAAAACCCACGGAGTTAACCGTGGGCTAGGCAAAAGATTTTGTGTAAATGTATAGGTTAACTCTTACCCTGCCAAACAATCTTGCAGGTGTTTAATGCCATGAGCAACATCGGCGAGTCGTTGTTGCTGGTTGCCCACCTCGCGTTCGATACATAAAGGACCTTGATATCCTATTTTTTTTAGTGTGTTGACGAATTCCCAAATATTTACTTGCCCTTGCCCTAATGGAACTTCTTCCCCCCAGGTCCCTGGGACTTGGGTGCGGTTGGCATCTTTTACATGAACACTGCGAATATCGGGACCCAAAATCTCCACGGCTCGCAAGGGATCGCCTTTGTCGTACAGGATCATGTTAGCCGGGTCGAAATTCACTTTCAAATTGGAGCATTTAAGCTCGTCCAACGTCAGCCGCAACAGTTCTGCGGTTTCCTGGCCGGTCTCAAAAGCGAGAGTAACGTTCTTCGCTTTCGCCAGATCGCTTGCTTTCGCCAAAGTATCCAAAAATGACTTTCGGCCTTCTTCGTTAGGTTCCGGAATAAAACCCGCATGCAACATTAGGTCCTGCAAACCCAAAGCAAGAGTTCGATCCAGCGCCCATTGCAGTCGTTCCAAACGTTCGGCACGCAAAGCGGGGTCACCGAATCCGCCGGTCTTTTGTATCGTCGCCGGGGAGGTGTAATCTTCACCCGGAAATCCGAGCATAGCCCCGATCATTTGAAATCCCGCTGCCTTGGCAACTTCGGGCATTTTGTCGCCTTCATCCCAGGAAGCATGGTGCGGGTCGCCGCAAGCAATTTGCACCACATTAGTTCCCAGTTCATCCAGGAATTTTCTCAGCTCCGGCACATTTTTTACCTGAAGCGACCAACTACAAACGCCAATGGCCAGCGGTTCCGTGGTCATAGCAGCAAACTCCCTGTGGATTTAGGCTCCGGGGGCGGGTTCGATAAAACAGTCAACCGGCCCGAGTTTCACATTCCCCGGTTCGCGGATTTCATGGTAGGTCTGAATTTGTTCGACTTTAAACTCCGCTACTTCCTTCTGCCCCGTCCAAATCACCGAGCGCCCGGAGTTATGAGCTTCCATGGTGAGTTGGTAAGATTTCTCCTGATTGTAACCCAAGGCTTTTTGTAAAACTTGAATCACAAAGTCGACAGAATGGTAGTCGTCATTATTTAGGATGACATTATAAGGCGGCAACAACTTGACCCCTACATCATCCAATTCCTTAGGCTTAGTACTTGCCATCTGTTCCATTTCGTGGAAATCGCCGGACACCAGGTAAACCCCTTGTGTTGAGGAAACAAGTTTCCAATGAAGAATGCCGTGGAATTCTTCGACGCCTCTTTCACAAAAGTATTTTACATCGAGATCCGGTGAAACCCAAACAGTAATGACGGAACCCGGAAAAATAGTTGCACCCGAAATGTCATTATCTGAGAGTGCCCGGCTCTATAGAGGAAAGAGGGAACTTGGGAAATATTTCATATTCGTCGTGCCACCCGATTTTTCCGACTCGGTCATGCGGTTATCCAGGGTTAGGGTTTCTTCGTTCGCAGGGTCGTAACGAAGGGAAACTATCCTCCGTCTTTAGGAGATACGGGTAATTCACTTTGCGGCAGCAGTTGTTGCAGAATGGCCGCGATTTGCTGGGTTTCGGCTAAGCCGCGTTGCCGAGCGGCTTCGAAGGACCAGAGGAGGTGCTCGATAGCGGACTGCGCGTCTTCTCCCCGGCCGCGTTGCAGGAGCATAATAGCAAGCTTGGTTCGACAAACGACAAGCTCCCGCACGTCGCCCAGCCGCTCGTACACCGGCAACTCTTCCTGCTGGAGGTTTTGGACCGATTTTCTCCAATCTGATTTGATTTTAACCCTTAACATGGCCCAGTCAAGGAAGCTAACGGATATAAGGGTTAATTGCTGTTTTATTCAATAAAATCCCCTATTCCGGCTGGGAGCAGGAGGGCCAGCCTTGGGCGTACCCAGTGAATAATTCTATGATCTAAATCCGAAGGGAAGAATAAAGGGGACAGGGTGGCATTGTTCGGCAGTTGGCAAGCAAGCATGCCACCCACGTTAGTGAGGGACGGCCCTCGCTAAAACGTCGGGTTTTATCTAGCTAACTATTGCATCAGAGTCGATCGCCATAGTTTGACTACACCATCGATTGTTTGGGAAAGCAGAATCGTCCCATCAGGCGAAAACATCACTCGGTCCAGATCTTTGCTGTGGCGAACTGAAAACAATTCTTGTCCCGTGGCGATATTCCATAGGCGCAAGGTTTTATCTTCTCCCCCGGAGGCCAGTGTCTTGCCATCAGGAGAAAAAGCCACGCATGTTACACTGTTAGTGTGGCCTTGCAGGAGGAGGGGGGAACCAAATTTCGTGCGGTCCCATATCTTTATTCGGTACTTTTCCAAATTCGGTTCCTGGGGCCCTTTGGTTTTGAGCAGTTTTTGTTCTCGCCCCCGAAGTGCTTCATGGTCGACGATTGCCAGGTACCTGCCATCGGAACTCACTTCCAAAATGTGGATCGTGTTAAAACCCTTGTCTTGGAATTCAAGCTGATCTCCGGTAAAGAGAGACCACATGCGAATACTCCCGTCACGACTGCCGGTAAACAGTTGGTTTCCACTGGAATGGAGGGCGATGGCGGCAATTCCCTCGGTTTGGCCTTGGAAGTCGCACTGTTTCTTACCGGTCTTCGTGTCATATACCTGAACGACTACACGATCCGGCGTCATTTTCTTGCTCGCCCAAGTGATCAGGAGCTTTCCTCCTGCGGCAAATGCAAAACGGCTTCCGAAGTTTAGCTCTTTCTCCAGGCGGAATTGTTCGCGGCGTGTTTTGACATTCCACACGACTATGGAATTGTTGCCACTGTAGGCCGCAATTACATTTCCATTGGGACTAAAAACCGGAGTGCGAAAGTACGTTTGCGTTGGGATCTTCCAATAGACCTTGTCATCGAGCAGATTCCGGATGATGATTTCCTTCTTATAGGTGTAGGCATACAAAGCTTTGTCCGGTGCGGAGAGAAAGACATTTTTTCCCATCCTTTGGTTACTTTCAAACTGACGTACTTGCTCCCCACTGTGCATATTCACCAACTGTGAGATGTTGTTGCTTCGTTTCAATCCCAGAGGAATCCCCTCCCTGGTAAAGGCAACAGGTCGCCAACGACCGGTGGGTGAAACGGTTTCCGGAGTACGCTTCAGGTCCCAGAATCGTAAAAATCCTCCTCGATCAGCAGAAACCAAAGTTCGGTTGTCGGGAGAAAAGGCGAGGGAGGTAATCCAGTAATTATGGCCGCGCAGGATTATCCGCTCTTCCCTGGTGTTGACATCCCATATTCGCACCGTCCGATCACTACTGCCACTAGCCAAAAAGGCTCCCGTTGGACTCATGGCAAGGGCAGTGACATGAGAAGTGTGCCCTTGGAAGGAGGTGACCAGGCGATGGGAGGGTAGTTCCCAAACATGGATATTGGATTTGTGATCGGTGCCAAACAATGTCTTGCCGGCTGGTGAGAACACCACGGAACATTGTCCATTCATAGGACTGTGATAACCCACATGGTGCATATTTAGAGGAGGCTCCTCAAGTTCAAGGTCTTTGCCGGTGTTGATGTCCCAGAGCTTGTAGTCATTCCAGTTGGGATCACCGGAACCTGAGGCAAGCAGCTTGCCATCGGGACCAAAGGCAACTGAGGAAGCGGACCTTGCGAAAGGATGCCCAATGAACTCACGAACCTCCTTCATCTTGGGTAGTTGCCATAGGCGAACCGCTTTAATGAGGGCCAACCTTCTCAGACCCCCTTTTCCTTTGATTTGATGATTCTGGGAAATCCTTCCTTCCCCTGCTGTCGCCAACATTTTTCCATCCGGACTGAAAGTTACGGAGTAGACCGGACTTTGAAAATCGGTGTTACTGCCAATTTGTTTGCCGCTATCGACTTCCCACAAAAGCACCTCACCGGAACCCATTCTCCCGTATTTTCCCCCGGCGGATGCTAACTGCTTGCCATCGGGACTAAAGGAGACCGCATACACCGGTCCGGGATGGCCTTCGAGAGTTCGTTTCACCTTTCTGGTTTTTACATCCCAAAGGCGAACCTTTCCATTCTCCTCCGCAACGGCTAGTAGTTTTCCGTCGGGGCTAAAGTCGATCGACCAGATTTTCTGCCGTGAAGCTTGGACTTTGGTACTGGTTGTCGAACAGAGGTGATGAAAGTATCCCCAAGTAAAATCGCGCAGATCCTTGGGGCACTTGGTTTCATCATTCAAAATCGCCAGTGCAAATCCGGCGTCCCGTCTCCACAGCATTCCCACGCGCAGCAGTTGACCGATGTATAAGTTTCTCCGGGCGGCTTCCAGTTGTTTGTCTTTTTCCTGGTTGGCCTGCCGCGTTTTTACCAGCTGGTTGCGGACATCGATTCGGGCTTGCCACAGATCCCAGTGATTTTCGTTTAGTTCGTCATAGGCCTTATGAAGGGATTTCCAATTCTTGTAATTGGCAACGGCAAAAGCAGTGCTGATACATGCGAGAAGGAGAATCATTGTGCAGCTCCCCGCGAGGAGGGCAGCGAATCCGGGGCGACGCTTGACCCACTTGATGACTCGTTCGGTTTGGCTAATCGGCCGAGCGGTGATTGGTTTCCCTTCCAGCCAGAATTGCAAATCCTCTGCCAAGGATTCGGCACTGCCATAACGTTTGTTTGGATCTTTTTGGAGACACTTCAAGCAAATGGTTTCCAGGTCGCGATTCACCTTGGGATTAATGGACCGAGGAGATGGTGGTTCCCGCTCCATCAGTTGAAACATCATTTCCATCGGATTATCAGCTACATAAGGAGTTCTACCTGTCAGGAGTTCAAACAGAATCGCCCCCAAGCTGTAGATATCCACAGCGGTACTCAGCCCTTTCTCTCCGCGGGCTTGCTCTGGGGCCATGTAGGCAGGAGTTCCTACCACCGCTCCGGATTGGGTGAGATGAGTGGTGTCGCCTTCAATTTTTTTCGCCAGGCCGAAATCCGTGATATGGGGTTGGCCTTCCTGGTCGATCAAAATGTTACCTGGTTTTAGATCTCGATGGAGGATGCCGCGTTGATGAGCATGATGAACAGCCAGGGCAACCAAAATCAGCAACTCAGCCGTTTGCCGCTGGTCGCCTTTATAGCTCTTGAGGCATTGGTTGAGCCCTTTTCCCTCGATCAATTTCATGCTGAAGTAATGCTGATCCTGGTATTCCCCAACCTCAAAGATCGGCACGATATTGGGATGGTCCAAGTTCGCAACTGCCTCGGCCTCGGTATGAAACCGCTGGACTTCTTTCTCGCTTACCAGGTTTCCGGCCAGGAATTTAATTGCCACCCGGCGATTTAAACTCACCTGCCGCGCTCGCCAGACAACGCCCATTCCTCCCCGGCCGATTTCTTCTTGCAGTTCGTAATCACCAAAATAACGCACGGTTTTCGGCTGTGTTTGGGAACCTTCTTCCTTAGTGGACACTGCGGTGGGATCTTTGGGGGATGGGGAATCGATGGTGGGTTGATTGAGTGGAATTGGTTGTTGTTCACCGGATGGTTCCATCCCGGCTTGCAATAGACACCGAGGACATAATCCGGTAGGTGTTTCGACATGCAATTTCTCACCGCAATCCGAGCAACTCTGAGGGGTTGTCATCTGAATCTCCAAACAACCTGGAGCATGATTCCTTGTACAGATTCTCATTTATCTTTGCCTGTTTCTACAGCAAAGTATCATGCTTGTTACAGGATTCCGGAGATTTTTCGGATCTAGAGAAAAGCCGTATTAGTTTGGACGTGAATATATTGCCGGAAAGGGTACTACTCTTCTTGACGCAGCATCGCATCGATATGCAATTCGTTAGCACTTAACTCGAAGCTCCGAATCCGGTAACTTACGGTCCGTAAACGGTAATAAACTTTTCGCTTGGAATCGGCTAGCTGAAAGTGGCCCGTGTGGTCGAAATCAATCGTGTGTGAAGAATTAGGAGCGGAGGACGACATATGAAAAGCCTCGACCTGAGAGTCGCCTAACCCGTGGCCTTTAAGCCAACTGTGGACAAAATTCTTTAGAAACTCCTCTCGAGCCTGGGGTCCTTTGGCGCCTTTGAAAAAGGGCGTATGCTTTTCCATGAGAAACTGTGCCCCTCCATAATCTTGCTCGACAATTCCAGTCAAGAATAGGCTGGCAAATTCATATTCCAACCTTTCCCTTTCCTTCGCCATCTCCCGATTAACGTGGTCTTGGGAATATCCACCCTGGCAGCCTCCCAGGAGGAGCGACCCCGCTATAAAGGAAAAAGTAATCACTAATTGTTTGCATTGTTGGGAGATATTCTCGTTTGTCATTGCTGCCTCGGGCTTAGAAACTCGATCATTTATTTACGATTGGCTTTTACTGCTCTGACTATATCGAAAGTAGCCAGCCCAATTGCCATGATTAGTCCGCCCACGTAGATAATCGATTCGCCGTTAGCCCTTTGGGAGGGACTGCCCTCAAAAACGAATCCTAATCCCAGCAAGACGCAACACAATCCCGCAAAGATCAACACATATCGCATAGCTGGATCTCCGGTATCAGATTGTTATTCTTCCCCTTTGTCGATTGTTCGCATTGTTTTTAGAATCATTTCCTTGAAGCGCAACTCTGCACTCTTTCCAGGAATTGGCAGTCCCTGCCAAGCGGTTGCCGTCCAAACTCTGTTGTAGAAACGCAACTTGAGAAAGGCGATTCCCCACTCCTTTTTTGGTGTCGGTGACCAATAAACGATAGTTATTTTAGCCTCGGCAGGTCCTGTCTGTCGTGCTAGCTCAACTTGTGGACTTCCGTATTGGTAAAATTGGAAATAGGTCTTGTTAATAATTTTGGGCAGCTTCTTCTTTAAAGCCTCGAAGGTTTTTTCCGCTGGCTTATTTTTATCCTGCGAAAACCCGGATAGAGGACAACAGACCAATAATCCCACAAGAGTTGCCATGGCTAGTTGTAAAAGCCGAGAGACAATCCTGGAATACATTTTGTTCTCCTGGGCAGGCCTAAAGGGACTTTATTTCTTTCGTACTCCCAAGAAGCGAGGGAATGATGATGATTGTCGATTGGTGATTATGTCCTACGAGGGAATCTGGAAACAGTCATTGGAACTCAGAGACCTGCCCGTGCGGTGATTTTCAAGGGCAGCTCTTTCTCACCACGCTTGATGTTCAGTAAAATTTCTTGCCCCGGTTGAACAAGACTGGCTGCCAGGTAAAAATCTTCCACACTCTCCGTCCAGCGATCATCGAAGACCAACAAACGATCACCGACTTTTATTCCTGCCTCTGCTGCGGGGCTACCCGGATAAACCTTGACAATGTCAATCCCCGATTGGGCATCTTTCTCCGTCTTGGCGACCTCAATCCCCCAAAGGGTTTTCGGTGCCAGCAATTTGGGCTTTGGCTTCTTGCTTGCCCCCATCAAGGCTGCCGTCATTTTCTTCATGATGTCGGGCGGTTGGTAAGTGCCGGGAACTAAAGTGATTACTTTGGCTTGGTTATTGG
>CAZPPD010000066.1:0-13188 GCA_964588185.1 uncultured Alcaligenaceae bacterium
CCATCGGCAAGCAGGTCTTGTTCCGCAATATCCGGGAGGGCTTTATAAATTGCGGATTTGAATTGTTCCCAAACATGGTCATGCAGTTCTCGGAGTCCCGGATAGGTGGACACATCGAAGGAAAAGCCGGTGAAACCATCCGCGGGATGATCGAGCAGGTAACCATCTGCGGAGAAGTTCCCATCAAGGTTTACGGTGGAATTTAACTCCGCCCAGGGCAAGTCAGCCAAGTCACCATCCGGTGCGCCTGCAACATTGGAGAAGAAACTGGTATAAGGTAGTTGGTAGGCAAAATGGTTGATTCCCATTTCCGGAACGGACACATTAAAGTTGACATAAGGAGCATCAATGTTGCCCAGGTTTTGCAAGGCCACGCTGTAGGTTCCGGAATCGCCTGCGAAAATGTAACGGGGACCACCTACACCGATCGTTACATCGGGTTCGATGGTTCGTTCAACCTGGAAGCGATAGGGAACTATTGCTTCTTGCCCGTCCGGATTGATCACTTTAATGTCATACAATCCATGAGGAGCATTTGAAAAATCAAAGGTAGCGATAATTTTCGTGGCGTCGATGACCTGATAGTTGACCGGTTCTTCTTCCCATATACCCGGCCGTACCAACTTGACGATGGCGAATGGGTCAAATTGAGCCCCTTCGATGGTAGTCGTTACATAGCCGCTGTCGCCGCCTTTATCAGTATGAACATCCGTCACTGCCAACGGCAACAGTTCCGCAGTTATGGTTATCGGCGTGTTGTCATCCGGAGTGGAGAAACCGCGAACGACAATGTAATAGGTTCCGGTTTCCGTGTTTGGAACCACTTGAATTTGTTCGGATCTGTGCCGGCCTTCGGTGGTTGCATCGTAGATAGTACCGGTTGGAGCTTGTTCATGCCGAATGAAGAGTTCGATTCCGGCGTCGTTGTCCGCAGCGTCAACGGATACACGGAGCGTGTTTCCGGACGAAACTTCAACCTGATAGAGTCTTTCCTGCCCAGTGCTCAAATTATCAAGATGGGGAACACCGAGGAGCAACGGAACGGCAGCGATATCAATGACATTTTCGGAAGCCTTACTATTGTTGGCTTCGTTTACCGCTTCGTAGACCTGATTGAAGATATCCGGCCGCACAATGATGCGGTAGGAACCTGGGGTCAGAGAAGGAATGGTAACCTCCAGGGATCCTTCATAGACTTGGTCTAGGAGCAATGGTCCTTGATTGTATTCCCATTTACCGAGCGGCCGGTCGCCGATATCCCAGGTTGAATCCGAGGAGATATAGAGAGCATCGGTCCACCTGCCACTTGCCGGTTGATTCTCGGTGTTTGTTACCTCCCATTGGATTTCCACTTTTTCGCCCGGCGTGGCAGAGGGCGGAACTATGACGGAGGTAACCTGGAGATCACTAGGCGGAGGCAACTCAATCACCAAAGGTTCATCACTCGGGGTGGCATTGTTGGATTCGAAAGCTCCTTCAAAGACTCTGCCTTCGGGGTTTTTCCTGGCCGGGTCGGCGATTACAAAGATGTAATATGCACCCAATAGACCCGGTGGCAGGTTGACGGTAGTAGAAACGGAATAGCTTTCATCCTGAGCTAAGGCTCCCTCATGGAATACCGAACCGAGGTAAATATCTGCTTTCAAATCAAGGTTGGTATCGCGGGACAGGTAAATGAGGTCATCCCATTTGGTCTGCGTCGGCGGAATTGCTCCTCCGACATTGGTCACGGTGTAGTCTAAATCGATTGCTTGACCAACAGTAGCTCTTTCCAACAGCGGTGGAGTGGTTACTTGCAGGTCCGGAGGCGGGGTGAGTTGAATAGTAATAGGTTTGCCGACTGAGTTATCACCCTCTTCCTGGTATTCTTTGATCTTACCGCGAGCAACTTGCCGTGTGGAAGCAGAAGCCAAGTCGAATGGTGCTAAGTTCGGATCGCTTTCAAATTCGATGCCGATTAAGTTTAAGCCGATGTCGCCAATGCGATAGGTCTTGTCGTAGTCGGCAGCAGAATCAGCGTAAACAAAGATGTAGAATTCACCGGTAATGCTGTCGGGAATTCTAACATCCACAGTTTCGGTGTAGGAATCACCAGAGGCCAGGCCACCATTGTGCCGGACACTTTCCAATAAATGATCATTGCCATCAAGAGAAGCGTCTCGGGAAATGAAGATCCGGTCATCCCAGGAACCTCTGCGGGCATCTCGTTCGCCTTCGTTGGTGACCGTATATTCAATCTGAATGGTTTCCCCGGAATTCGCCGTTGGCGGGAGGTCAAAAACCACTTCCAAATCGGCTTCTCGGAAAGTTACCTCAAACTCTTGGCTGTAAAGATTGTCGCTGGGATCTTCGTAGGCCCATCGTTGGAAAGTATTGAGCCATTCGCGATTGTTGCCTTCATGGGCAGGATACCAACTTTGATCCTCCACTAATCGGCGGGAATGGTACGGGTAGAACAAGGGGGAATTATCGTTGTGAGAATCCAGGTGAATATGGAGGTAGTAGCGGCCATCAGTGCCTTCCGGTAGTTTAGTGTTGAAAACAAAATCCGAAGCCTGTCCCGGAAGGATCGGATCTTCGATGAGAATGGAGATTTCGCCTAAATAAGAAGCCCGATCGCGAATAAAAACTGGATCGGGACTAATCCAGAAAAAGTCCCGCCAATATTTGGTTCCTTCCCAAACCGGAAATTCCCCGATATTCTCAACTCGGTAACGGATCTGGAAAGATTCCCCGGAGTAGTTAACCGGATCAAGGTCGACGGAGGTGACCTTGAGGTTTGCCGGAGTCGGTGTCACCTGCGTGGAGTAGGCGTCATGATTGTTGTCTTCAAATAGTTCTTTGACCGGATTAAACTGTTCCAGCGGATTTGGCGGTGGAGTGAGTCCCGGCAAGACGAGACTAGGTTCTTGAGTCGTAGCAGCATCCGCAATAACTACAAAATAGGAACCTTTCGCACTAGGACTGAGAGTCACAGTCAAGCTGGCGTCATAGGATTCGCCTATCGGCAGGGGTTCCTCATGGCGCACCTGGCCCAGGTAAAGGAATTTTGCGTTCTTGTCGTTCGGATCTAAATTGGGATCGTCGGTAAGGTAAACCCGGTCACCCCAACCGCCGGGCTTGGCATCTCCGAAGCCATCATTAGTGACCGTCCATTCAATTGTTACTGTATCTCCGCCTTGAGCATTTACGGGAGCACTGGTAACGACCGTTTCTAAATCCGGCAACTGCCCCAGAATTTCGATAGGTTCGAAATCGTAGTTGTTGCTGTCAATCTGGTTGGGATCATCGGGATTGATGTTTGCAGCAAGAGTGTCTTCGAGAGATTGGTCGTAAGAATCCGTCCAAGGAGTTAAATACCATAATCCCGGTTCGATGATTCGAGGAATAGTTACCTGGATTACTTCGTCATAACTAGCATCCACATCTAACAGGCCATGATGAGTACGTGAGGCGAGGAGAATATCCCCGCGGCGCGGATTTGGCCGGTCGGTAGTTCGGGTCAGCCAAATCGTGTCCGTCCACTTATCAACATCCGTAATTCCGCTTCCTTTGTTGGTTACCGTGTAGTTTACTTGAATCTCGGCACCAGCTATTGCAAGGTCCGGAGCGGTGGCTTCCATTACCAGATCCGGCAACGGTAATGGTTCGACGAAAACTCCTTCGTAGTCAATATTATTGTTGTCATTCGGCCACTCCAGAACGACGTCGCCAAAATCGGTTTGACCAATGACAAAAACATCATTGCGGTAGCGAATTGGAACCTCAATCGGCGGAGTTGTGCCGCTATATTCCTCGCCCGGCTGTAAGGCCGATCCATTCTGGAACTCGCCAATGAGGATGTCATTCGAGCTGATGAACGGATCCAGCGACAAGTAGATCCGATCTTTCCAATTGGGTGTCGAGGTGGCAACGGTTCCTTGATTCTTTACAACGTAACTGACCTCAAGGGTTCCCCCTGCTGCAACATCTGCGGGGGGAGTAACGGTTATTTGCAGGTCCGGTCTCGGCTGGACCTCTATCAGCATCTCTTCGGCTCGATGCGTGATATTGTTATTGTTCAGGTCGCCATCCTCGTACAATTCCAATCCGTAATTGGTTTGCACACTTACTTGGAAAAGGCCATGAGTACGGGTAGGAATGCGAATCGACTCGGTGCGGGAATAAAACTTTCCGGCATCAAGGGGGCCATCATAACGAAAGGTTCCCAACTCGATGTCGGGAAAATCAGGAGTGTTGGATTTCAAAAACACCCGATCCAACCAGCTTCCCTCCGCCGTAGCCAGTCCCTGATTTCTGACTGTCCAAGTAACATCAACTAGCGTACCTTCTTGGACGGAATTCGGAGCGAGGATGGTGTTCTCGACTACCAAATCGGGTGAGTCGGGTTTCTGAACGGTTATTTGGGCGGCTGGATAATCACCGTTGTTGGAGTCAAAATTGAATTCATAGGGAACTTGAGCATTAAACGGCTTGGTGCTGGCGGTTTCGACCCCGACGTAGTAGGTCCCATCTTCACCATTGGGAATAAAAATATCCCCGGTCCTTTGGTAGGTGCCATTGACTCCCAAGATGCCGAAGTGTTGAAAGGCCCGTTCGCCAATGCGATTGTTCCCATCCGGATCGGTCGACAGGTAAACCAAATCCCACCAATCCCCTCGGCTGGTGGTGCCGATTCCCAAATTTTCGACCGTCCAGGTAACGGTCAAATGTTTGCCGGCAGTGCCGATTGGATCTGGTTGAATGGATATGACCTGAAGATCTGCATAAGGCAGTGGCAAAACATTCATCAATTCCGGGTTGGAATCAAAGTTATTCAAATCCCGTTCGTCTTCGTAAATATTGCTGTCGGCATTAGTCTGGACGTATAGATAAAATTCGTTGGATAATCCCGGAGGTAGGATTATGGTTTGGTTGTTGACCTCATAGAAATCATTCACTTCCAGGAATTCTTCCTGGAGGAATTCGCCGACTAGAATGTCGTCGGCATCCCCAAACACCGAGTCGGTGGAGAGGTAAACACGATCGAGAATGTGATCGATGCGTCCCGGACCTTCGCCTATGTTCGTTACCTTCCAAGAAACATTAATTTCTGCGGGGTCACCAATTACCTCGTTTTCAGCATTTACATTACCGACAACTACATTACTGACCACAAAATCGGGTGATGGTAGGCGCAAGGAAACCTGGTCATGGGAGGCAACGTTATTCACTTCTGCCGGAAAACCGTCGGAGTCAAACTCAAGAATTCCATTATTTACATTGCCGGTTACTTCAAAACGAATAGTACCTGCTCCCAGGTCGCCATCGGGTAGGCGATATTCGTAGGTTTGTCGTTGACTTTCGTTTGGATCTAGTGAGCCAATTCCCGGTACGATATCGGTTGCCAGTTCGGTCAACGCACCACCATCGCCGACCTGGTAAATGGTAATTTTGTTGTTGTAAAGCTGATCAATAGGTGCATTGCCAATGTTTTCTTCCAGCCAGCTTAACGTAAGTTCCAGTCCGGATTCCAACTGAGTAGGCTCATCGACCCGGACATCACTTATCTCCAGGTCCGGGTACGGAGCAAGGATTGAGGTTTCATCCGTAGAGTTGGAATTGTCCGTATCCAAGGAGTTTCCAAGGGCATCGAATTCAAAGACCGTTTCTCCACTATCCGTAGTTACCACAAAGCGTAAGGTTCCGACTCCTGCGGCACCATTCGGTAAGACAAGGTCAATGGATTGTGCGGCGGTTTCGCCTATGCCTAAATCCGCCAGGCCGGCGACGCTGCCCGAGTCGATTGGCGTCAGGCTATCATCTGCTTCGACCCGGAATACCTCAACGAGATCAACAAATGGTGTAGTAATCGGAGCGGTTCCGTTATTTACATCTTCCCAGAAAATCGTGACGGTGTCACCGGATTGCAGTAGACCTGTTGAGGATGAGACGGCAATGTTCTGCACCTGGAGATTGGGATAAGGTGCAAGAATTGAGGTTTCTTCCAATATTGCCGAGTTGTCCCCGTCCTGGGAATTGCCTTGGGAGTCGAACTCATAGACCGTGTTCTCAAAGTCAGCATTCACGATAATGCGGAAGGTCCCTACTCCATCCGGGCCGTGGGGAATATCAAAAAGGAACGTTTGGGGAGCAATCCCATCCACGGCCAAATCAGGCTGACCAGGTACTGTTCCCGAATCGATCAGGGCTAAAGTATCATCTGCATTCACTCGGAATATTTCGACCAAGTTATTGTAAGCCGAAGAAACAGGTGCCGAACCGGTGTTCACATCATCCCAGGAGATTTGGACGGAGTCGCCGGATTGAATTTGACCTTCCGGCGAAAGGATGGATAAGTTTTGCACCTCAAGGTTGGGGTAAGGAGCGATAACGGAAGACAGATCAAGTTCGTTGGTGTTGTCATTATCAAGCGGGTCGCCTTGAGAATCGAATTCAAAAACGCTTTCATTGAAATCGGTAGAGATTACAAAGCGGAAGGTTCCAACACCTTCGGGACCATGAGGAATGGAAGAAATAAAGTCTAGTTGAACAGTGCCATCAACTGCAAGGTCTGCAGGCCCGTCAACAAAACCGGAATCCAGCAAGGTCAGAGAGTCGTCGGCATTTACGCGAAAGAGCTCAACCTTGTCCTGGTAGGCGGTGGTTAATGGGGCATTGCCGAGATTGGCATCAGTCCAGGAAATTTCAATTGTGTCCCCGGATTGGACTTGCCCTTGCGGACTAGAGATGATCGGGTTCTGCACCACGAGATTTGGATAAGGAGCTAGAATGGCGGTCTGGTCAAGTTCTGCAGAATTGTCATCATCTTTAGGTAAACCTTGCAGGTCAAATTCCAATAGCGCATTGTTGGTATCGGCGATGATTTCGAATCGGAAAGTACCAACACCATCGGCACCATGAGGTAGGTTAAAATCATGGAACTGAGTGCCTGAACCGCCGGGTCCTAGGTCTGCCAACCCATTAACAAGGGCCGAGTCCAAAAGGGTAGTTGTATCATCCGGGTTCACCTTAAACAAATTAACTTCCGTCAGGAACACATTCGTCACTGGACCGTTGCCGATGTTTATCTCATCCCACGAGATGGTTACGGTATCACCGGATTGAATTTGGCCGACTGGGGAAGAAATGTTTGGATTCTGCACTTGCAGATCGGGGTAGGGAGCTAGAATGGATGTTCCCTCAATCTCGGCTTCATTATCATCTTCGGTTGCAATTCCGGCAGCATCAAACTCGAGGACTGTTTGACCAGAGTCAGTTGTAACCACGAAGCGGAATGTACCGACGCCTTCGGTTCCATCAGGGAGAGTAAAGGTGTGGGATTGCGGGTCTTCTTCGGCCACACCCAAGTCCGACTTTCCGTCCACAGTTCCGGTATCGATAAGGTCTAAACTGTCATCGGGATTTACGCGGAAAAACTGGACGAGGTCGACGAAAGAGTTATTAACAGGTCCCGGGCCTACATTAACATCTTTCCAGGATATGGTAACCCTATCACCTGATTGCAGTTGTCCAACAGGATCTGAGATTTCCAGGTCCTGGACTTGTAGGTTGGGATATTGGGCAAGAGTTGAGCTGCTCTCGACACTTGCAGTATTGTTATCTTCGGTTGGATTCAAGTCGGTATCAAATTCGGCTATTTGATTTCCAAAATCAACATTGATTCTCACACGGAAATCGAAAACACCATCTGCTCCATCGGGTAAATTGTAGCGATACTCCCGAGCGGCAGAAGTCAGGGCAGATAAGGTGCTGTCGATTGTAATTATGTCGTCTAATAGGGTCCCGATGACATTCCCGGATTGGTCAAGCTCCTCGATAAGGATCTGATTGTCATAAGGTGCCCCGACAACCGCCAAGCCGGCATTTACATCATCCCAGGTAATGACCAGTTCGTCACTGGATTGGGGTGCAGGAGGATCAATCGCAAGGTTTTCGATGGTGAGGTCCGGAAAATCTGCGCGAACAGAGGTGCGGGTTTGGGTGACGACGTTGTTGGACTCTGCCGTACCTTCGAGATTGACTTCACGGTGCAAGTTCAACGGATCGGTGCGGACAATAAAATCAATGTCGCCGGCACCTTCCTCCATAGAAGGCAGCACAAAGGAAAATTCTCTCGGTACCGAGTCAGAAGGATTGATTGCCCCGTCATCAAAGTGAACGAACTTGTCGGTTAAAGTTTGACCGTTAGTCGTGTTGACTATGGTTACTCGGTTGTAGTGACCATCCAGAGGATGAGAAAGACTGGTTACCGGAATCGTTTGCAGCGGTGTGGAGGGGCTGCTCCAGCGAAGTTCAGCTATCGATGTGCCAATGGCATTGGCATAGAATTCCATGCGAATGTCATATTTTTTGCCGGCTTCCAGTAGAATTGGTTGAGCGTAATTGGCAGTGGGAGGATGATCCGTCCAGTTTTGAATTACCAACTTGCCATCTACATACAAGCGCACGCCGTCATCGGACACCGTTGAGAAGGTGTACGCTTCCGTGAATTCCGGCTCGACTTGACCAAGCCAAATGACGCTAAAGTGGTTGCTGCCAAGGACCGGGTGAGGTGTAAAACCATAATTGAAGTTTACCGTGTCATCGACACGCAGACTCGTATTCCCGGTAAAGTTAAGGTTGTCGTAGTAGACTGCCAAGAGGCCGGAACCCGTATCGCCATCTACATTTTGGGGAGTTATAGGGCCGGTACCGCTGTTGGTTTCATTCCAATTTAGTGTTGCTGTGCTCCCTGAGAAGAGCCCGGTACCTTCAGGTGGATCGGCCGGCGAAATATCCAGGTCGGAAACAACCAGATCCGGCCGAGGTGATAATGCCGAATCAATTGTCAGCGTAGTTAGATTGTTATCTTCTCCTGTTGCACCACTGGGCCGATACTCGTCGACGTTGTCGTAGTAATCCGTGGTGATACTGACCATGATTTCGCCAAGGCCGTCATTCCCTTCCGGAATATTTATAGTTTCCATTCGTTTTCGGAAATCGCCGGAGGCAATGGGACCGCCGTCCGTATCCCGATTGTAGAATCGGGTCGTATTCAACAAAGTCGTGCGACTGCCATCATCACGCACCAGCTCGACAAAAACGCGATTGCTGTAAGATTGGTGTAGCAGACCATCACCAAAGTTTTGATCGTTCCAAGAAATGGTTGCCTGCTCGCCAGTCAGAGGATTGCCCGGCTCGACAGTAAGGTCGGCAACTTGCAAGTCTAAAGCTCGAACTGTGAAAGGAACACCATCGGATACGTTGTTGGTTTCATCCGTTTCCCCTTGTTGATTATTCCGGTCTGTTTCCAGGTAAAGGTAATAATCTCCAGGAGCTATTGATGGCAGAGTAAAGGACTGATCGGTGACAGTGTAGCTGTTGTTAATCTCGAGAGGTGTATTGGAATCAGTGGGGAGCGATCCAATTAAGGTCCCAAAGCCC
The DNA here is from genome assembly GCA_964588185.1 of uncultured Alcaligenaceae bacterium. Lineage (GTDB taxonomy): Bacteria > Planctomycetota > Planctomycetia > Gemmatales > Gemmataceae > CAZPPD01. The sequence continues at coordinate 9,427 of CAZPPD010000066.1, forward strand.
GGGAATACCGGGTCCGGCGATAGGTATAGCCCATCAACCCAAGGACCTGGAGCAGTGGTAGAGCCGATATTTTCTACGGTCCAAGTAGCCGTGATAGGTTGACCGGGAGCGGCTTCGGTTACTCCGAGTAATAGTTCGTTGACAGTAATATCCGGAGCGCCGATCTCAATTTCGATGGGGTCGGAAATGTTATTACTATCGTTGGTCTCTCCTTGGTTTCCCCAGTAGTCCGTATAAATAAACATGTAGAAAGTACCCGTTCCCACATATCCGGGAATGTGGACGGAACGAGATTCAGTATAACTATCGTTACCCCCAGCGGCATCTAGAGGAGGAGCATCGACAGAAAATGTGGCGATGCGGGAATCAAAAAAGTTAAAGGTGGGATCGGGGGAAAGGAAAACAGCATCGGTCCAGCTTTGTCTTAAAGCAGGGTGCTCACCCTGATTGCGAACGGTCCAGTCAACCTGCAGATCATCATTGGACAAAACAAAAGTAGATTCCGGTACTACCTCCTCAACGACCAGGTCCGGAGCCACCAATGTTATGGGGAACCCGCCGGAGACATTGTTGGTCAGATCCGTTTCCCCCTGGCTGGTATAAATGTAAAAGTTGGCATCAACGAATAGGTAAAACTGTCCCAAGCCAATGTAACTGGGAATCGAAAGTGTTTTGGAGGCGGTATAACTATCATTGGGACCACCTGCCGCATCCAGAGGAGGTCCGTCGACTACCGAATCCGCTCGGAGATCACCGATCCAGATGGCTTCGTCTTCGTCAAAGACCGGATCTTGGGATAAATAGATACCATCCCACCAATTGAGCGCAGGTGCCGGAATGTCGCTAATATTTTCCACAGTCCAGGTCACCGTTATTTCACTGTTGACTACGGCAGTATTCGTGTCGGCGGAAACGGAGTGAGAAATCAAATCCGGGGCGGATATAGTAATCGGGTAGGGGTCCGAAACGTTATTGGTTTCATCGATCTCGCCCTGGTATTGGTCATCATCTGCAACAACAAATAGGTATTTTTGACCAGCGCCGACAAATTGCGGAACTCTAAAGGTCGCGGTCCGGCTGTAATCATCATGATCGCCTCCTGCCGGATCTAAGGGCGGGTCATCGATGCGGAAACGTGGAACCTCCGTGGCGTTGTTCTTATCAAATACCGGGGAGTCGGAGAAATATACTACATCGTACCAGAAGTTGGCAAACGCCCCGGTAGTGCCTTGGTTGGATGCATCCCAACTAACCTGAATTTCCTCGTTCAATACAGCAGCAGGAGGAGAGACTACGTTATCGATGACGATATCGGGAGCAAACAAAGTGATAGGAGTTGAATTGACATTGTTGCCTTTCGGTTCGGATAGCCAATCATTTCGATCCGCTTCTACCAGGACATACCGTTCTCCGCCTAACACGTCACTGGGAACCGTGATGTTGATGGTTTGGGTATAACTGTCATTTGCTCCACCGGCGGCATCCAAAGGTATGATACTGGAGCCAATAAAGCGGGAAGCGATGAAATCTGAGGTGGAATCCAATTGATCGGAGGACCCGATATAAATGTTGTCGTACCAGGTTCGGCTACTTGGGGTTGGGAGGTCTCCGAGGTTCCTAACAGTGTAGGTAATTTCTAATTGGGTTTGCCCAACGGTCGCCTCTATCGGAGTAACGCTTACATTGGTTACTGCAATATCATCCCCGCTGATTTGGAAAGGAACCGCCAACACATTATTGGTTTCATCAGTTTCAGATTGCCGGTTTTGGTAGTAAGAAGATTGGGACCAGTCCGTTACGAAAAGCAAATATTGATCCCCGCCGGCATCTGGGGGAACGTAGAAACTATGCGAGCCGGAGGTATAAGAATTAGTCTCATCGTCGATGCCGTCCTGAGGACGAGGGCCCAGTCCGGCGTTATATTGACGAGTGGATAAGAACCTATCACCTTCATCAAAGAATTCATCGTCCGACAAGTAGATCGAATCATACCAATAGGAAGCGTTGCTGGAAGTAGTTCCATGGTTTGCTACCTTGAAGGTTACACCGGAAATGTAATCTCCTGCTTGGGCGAAGGCAGGCAACCCATTAACCTCGCCGGTTACTACCAGGTCAACATCTGGTGGAATTACCGTAAGAGGTGTTGCAAACCAGTTGTCACTTCCAAAGTTTTCTTCGTAGACACCTTGGTCATAATTGGCCACAAAAATGAGGTGGTAATCTCCCCCTTCAATAGAAGTGGGAATGGTCAGGCTATCGGAAACATTATAAGTATTTGTTGAGTCATCACCACCGGGTGGTTGGGGTTCAAGCGAAACGAAAAAATTGAAAACGGAATCAAGCCAGATGTCGCTCTCATCCCAAGTGGCATCCTCGGATAAAAAGACTCCATCAAAAAACAGGGAATATATTGCTCCATCGCCGTGATTTGCAACCAAATATTCATAATCCACTTGTTCACCGGAAACAACAGATTCCGGAGAAATTATTCCACCCAGATGAACCAAGTCACCGACACCGGTAACAGTAAATGTCGCCAGATAACTGTCTTCGAGTTCTCCATTAATTTCATCGCCGTCCTGGTCCATTGCATTCCCGGCCGCGTCGATGATATTCGGACCAATGGTCAAGCGATATTGCCCTCGTCGACCTTGAGGTTGGAACCGAACGGTGAATCCTTCCGAAAACTCATTGTCCCAGGGATCGACATCATAGATCTCCCCGGAAATGTCAGTAACGGCTCCCTGTTCGTCCTCGTATTCAAAAAACAGGTCGTCGACGTCAAAACTAGATACATCAACCAGTTCGTTGAAGGTGATTTCCAAGTATCCAAGTTGGTGGTTAAGGTCACCAGACGGATCTTGACTTGCAACGCTGGGGCCTACTTTATCAATGCTGAATTCCCCATCAATAGAGAATTCATTGGTTTTGCCTGTAATTGCCGTAATTGAACCTACTGGAAGAATCGTGCTGTAAGTCGCGTGAACATCGGGCACCGATAGTAGAAAGCGAACGGTTTTACCATCAATCCATTCCAGGTCCGTTACTGTAGCACCTTCGTCTATTTGTAAAGTGCCCGTTGTAATGAGGTCGACCCGAACTGCTTCCGAAAAGGAGAATTCCACATAAGGCGGGGGACTGTCACCGGGGAAGGATTCCCCAAACTCCGGTTCAACTACAGTCCCGGTAAGAGGAATTTCACCCTGACCGGTTGCTCCAGTTGCAGCGATAGCATAGGTGCCTAAGCCGGAAGGGGAGGTAATCTCTATTCGGTAAGGCCCTTCTTCACCGAGAGGGACTGTATATTGCAAGAAGACATCGAGGCCGTTAGCAGCCCCGTTATCATCAGTGGCCACCTCATTGCCAAAAGGCCCGTACAAAGTGACCTTAGGATCAAATCCTGAGAAAGGTTCGCCGGTGTCGGGTTGGGAATCGATTCTGCCTAAGGTTTTGGTTCGAATTTCGAGCGTGTCCCCTTCCGAAGCCAGGACTTCATAGGAATCGGAATTAAGCGAGAAATTGGCAACCTGGCTTTTTTCTATTTCCGTTATTCCTTGTAAGGTGTCGGAGTCACCAAGTACATATTCTGCTAGATCCTCCAGGTAATATCGGGAGTAGGATTGTGCAGCAAAGTGCATCAGGGATTTGGTTTCCCCGGGCGCTAGGGTTATTTCAAAAGAAAGTTGAACATCGTCAAAGTTTAAGCTGACTGAGTCCGGTTGAAGGCCGCCTTCTCCGTGGAAATAGTGGAGTACTGCGGGG
>CAZPPD010000067.1:0-13072 GCA_964588185.1 uncultured Alcaligenaceae bacterium
ATTTGGTTGAAAAAATTAAACTCCTGGAAGCCGGTGCTGAATAATCACAAATTTTAAGTAATCACTAATCCGAAGAAGCGAAGGTGACGATAAGGAGCAACATCATATGGCCGGCCATTCGCATTGGGCGAACATCGTTCACAAAAAAGGGGCTGCAGACAAAAAACGCGGGAAGTTATTTGGAAAGCTATCTAAAGCGATTATGGTAGCTGCTCGAAACGGTGGCGGCGATCCAGATATGAATCTTCGGTTGCGTTATGCCATCGACAAGGCCCGCCAGAACAGTATGCCCAAGGACACGATTGAACGAGCAGTCAAAAAAGGAACGGGCGAGCTTGGCAGTGACAGCTTTGAGGAGATCCTCTACGAGGGTTACGGTCCCGGTGGAGTGGCAGTTATGTGCGACATTCTGACGGACAACCGCAACCGCACTGCCAGCGAAATCCGCAAGCTGTTCGAAATCAGTGGCGGCAACCTTGGCACCTCCGGATGTGTCGCCTATTTGTTTGACCGCAAAGGGCTGATCAGTTTTCCCGCTGAGGAAATTGGAGAAGAAGAGCTAATGGAAGTCGTCCTGGAAGCCGGAGCAGAGGACATGAAGCGCCAAGGGGATAACTTCGAGATCCTCACCGACCCTTCGACCTTCTCCGACGTGCAGAAGGCCATTGAGGACGCCGGCATTACTCCCGAAGTCTGCGAAATCTCACAAATCCCGCAAACCGAGGTCGAAGTCGACCTGGAAACCGGCCAAAAGGTGATGAAGCTGATGGAAGCTTTAGACGACCATGATGACATTCAGAATGTGTATTCGAATGTGAACTTTAGTGATGAACTGGTGGCGGAGTTGTCAAAGGAAGGTTGATGGACGCTGCTGTGAATCACATTCCGAGTAATATTCCGCTAAATATTTTATCAGAGTCATCTGCCAACATTTTACGGCATTATGGGTATCAAATTCAGGTTCCGCCACATTTCTCAGATCCATTGACAATGAAGGCCAAATTTCACCTTTCACCGTTTGATCAATGTCAACTTTTGCCAGTAGAAGCCAATGTCACCAATTGACTTAGTCTGGCATTCACCTTTCACCGTCAACTTACGGACCTAATGGTCCTTTGCACCGTCACCAACCGCTTACCTCCCGAAAAAGTAGTCCTTCCTGTCTTGCGGGGAATAACAGAGGTTCGGCTATTATTTGTTTTTACATCCACTACCTCATCGCTGTCAGATTAATTGACTTCCCGCAAAATAACCGCCACAGGGCCGAAGAACTGAATTACCGGAGCCGGCTTCAATACCACTTTGGGTTGTTTGAAATCCATGGCATAGGCTTGATCCTCGGTGGTTAGGACAATCTCCCACTCCTTACCGGCTTTGATGGATTGCATGTCGAGACTGGTAGTATCCAGAGTATGTTCCCCCTGGAAGTGACAGATTACTAAAACCGCAGGAGCTCCCTCTTTTCGCCGCTCTAAAACAACAATGGAATCTCCCGCGGCAACACAGGAAAAGTTCTCCGGGTCGGCAGATTGTAATGCCGGTTCGGTGCGACGGAATTGCAGAAGGGCTTGGTATAATTTCAGGATTTCGGCGTGCGGTTGGAGATCCCTTTCCTCCCAGCGGAGCTTACTCACCGCAAAGGTTTCCTCCGCCTGTGGGTCCGGTATCGTCTCCCGAACTTTAGGGTCCGAGAAAGCAGAGAAGTGGCGAAACTCTTGACGACGGCCATGCGTTACCTTTTTCCCCAGATCCGGTTCATGATCGGTGAAGTAAAGAAAGGGGGTGCTGGCTGCCCATTCTTGTCCCATGAACAGATAAGGAGTTTGGGGTGAACATAAAAGTAATGCTGAAGCTGCCCGGTAGGCCGCCAAATTGATCTGATGATGGATGCGTTCTCCAAAAGCCCGGTTGCCAATCTGGTCATGGTTTTGCAAACAAATGAAGAACGCCTGAGGGGGTAAACCAACCGGGTTGGTACCCCTGGGCCCTTCGAGATGGATCGACTCTTGCCCGCAGAAAAACCAACCCTGATTGATGGTGGTGGCAACATCATCGGTACTGCCGCTAAAGTCCCGGTAATATCCTTCATTATCTCCAGCCAGCAAACTTCGCATCTGATGGTGGAAATCATCTGCCCAGATACCATCCAATCCCCAACCGCCCTCTGAGATGGGCTTCGCCATGTGAGCCAGATTGCGGTGATCTTCGGCTACCAGGTGGATTTTACGATCAGGAATTTCTTCCCGAACCCGAGTCGTTAGTTCCGCCAAAAAATGAGGGTCACTTTCATCGACAATAGCATGAGTGGCGTCCAAACGCAGGCCGTCAAAATGGAACTCGCTCAACCAATAGATAGCATTTTCAATGAAGAAGTCCCGGACCTGACGGCTACCTTCCTCATCCAGATTCAGACCGGCTCCCCAAGGTGACTTGTGCCGCTGAGAATACAAGCAATCGAAATAACATCACAAATAATTCCCATCCGGTCCCAAATGGTTGTAAACCACATCCTGAAAAACCGCCAAGCCATGATTGTGGGCAGCATCGACCAGTCGACGCAAATCATCGGGCCGGCCATAACAGCGGGCCGGAGCGTATAAATCGACCCCATCATATCCCCAGTTGCGCTCACCCGGAAAGTCCGCAACCGGGAGGAATTCAATGGCCGTTACCCCCAAGTCGACGATCTCCGGAAGCTTTTCTATTACGGCAGCGAAAGTCCCTTCCGGCGTGAAGGTGCCGATATGCAGTTCGTAGAGGATAACTTTGTCCAAGGCGATTCCCTGCCATTTGTCATCACTCCAGGAATAGCTGGCCGGATTCATGACCTCGGAAGGCCCATGAACTCCCTCGGGTTGAAAAGGAGATGCCGGATCGGGAAATTCGTGTTCCCCATTCAAGCGAAACTTATATCTGGCACCTTCTCCCACTCCTTCAAGGAAACAAGTAAATATTGCATCGCCTTCCCGGTCCATGGGATAGAATTTTTTGGTCCCGTCCCGGATATAGAGCACCACCTCAAGCGATTGGACTTGGGGAGCCCACATGCGAAACTGAGTACCGTTTTCTTCCGGGCGAGGACCAAAGCTATATTGGATTGGCATGTAACCTGACTTCCTTGAGGATAATGGCCCATGGGGTTTCTCCTGGTTTTCAAACCAAGAGCTTGCAAATCAATGATGTATGGTAACGAAATTGGTTCCGGAAAGTCCAGTTTGCCAACAGGTTTATTGCCAGTATGGGGACAGCATCTGGTATTCAACAAAGATAAGGGCCAAATCCACCAACAAATGACTAAGCCACACCGCCATAAGGGATGAGGTTTTATGATATAACCAGCCCCAGAAGCCTCCCCCGATGCCAACACAAATTGCGAGGGGCAGCACAACAGAGAAGAATGCTCCTTGGATGTAAAAGTTCAATAGGTAAATGTGGTAGGACGTAAAAAAAAGAGTCGACAATCCAATGGCAATTGCAGGGGAAGAAACCCTCCTCAATGCACCCAAAGTAAACCAGCGCCAGTAGAATTCTTCCAAGAATGAATGGACCACAGCCGTAAAGAGAGCCAGTGTCAAGAACCCGATGGGTGAGGCCAAGTGGCTTTCTTCAAAGAAGCCATAAAGTTTTTCGGTGATTCCTTGGAGTATTGGGAGATGGGACAGCAAAAGGTAATAAGCACCAACAAAAAGAATGGCCACAATTAATCCAAAGGTTATTCCCACCTGAATTCCCCAATTTCTTTTTGTTTTTTTCCATCGCAATTCCCGAACCCGCCATTTAAGAAGAACTACCGGAAAACCAAATTGAACTAGTTTCCCGATTAAAATGAATACTTGCCGGGAGGAATTGCCGTTATCCCTAGGGATCAAAACGAAACAAATGATCGCCATTAGGGTGGGGAATGACAGAAGAAAAGTAAGAATCGTCCAGTCCAGAAGACGGATACTCTGACCAGACCGTAAAGCGGCCGGTTCTGATGTGTTATTCTCCCCTTCAGGTTTCATAGCTTATTTCAAATTGGCCGGAGGTCACAAAGAGTTAATGATCTTTTGAAATGCCGTAGTGAAGGCATTCCATTCATTATTAAGGAATCTTGTGGTTGCAGTAAACAGATTGTTTTCTTCCTTGTGATCTTTTGAATACCCCGAAATAACGTCGTTATAAAAACTTAATGACCTCTCCGAACATTGGTCAATGGAGAACATTTTTGCTGTTTCTCGACAATTCCTGTGCAAATCCTCCTTTTCTTTTTCCGAAAGGCCGGCAACCCAGGAAAGAGATTGGACAAACTCCTCGGTCTTTTCCTCCAGAATCAATCTCCCATTCTTTTGATCTTCTAAAACATCATCCACTCCAGAGGCTGAAAGGGCAACCACGGGAACTCCCGCTGCCATAGCTTCCGTTAAGACCATCCCTTGAGTTTCCGATTTGGAGGCAAAGGCAAAAACATCCATAGCGGGGTAAATATCGACAAGCTCCTCTTGCTCAACCATTCCCAAAAAATGGCAGCGTTCGGCAACTCCCGCTTGTTTTACCTGGTGCTTAAGGCCCGCAAGGTCCGAGCCATCCCCCGCAACCAAAAAATGAGCCAAAGAATTCTCTTTCAAAAACGCAGTAACTCCCCTGGCCAAGAACCGGCAATTCTTTTCTGGGGCCAGCCTACCGGAGTGCCCAACAACGAAAGCTTCCGGACCTAAGCCCAATTTCTCCCGAATCCCCCGCCCGTCTCCTTGGGAGAATTTGGCAAAATCAACGCCCGTAGGAATAACTACAATTTTCTTGAGAACTCCGCGCTTTTGTAACTGCACGGCAATGCTCTCGCTGGGAGCAATCACCCCGTCACATAAATTACAGTAGCCTGTCCAAAGATTGGTAAGCATTTCCACAACTTCGGTCGGCAAGTGAAAATGGCTTTCCAGATAAGAATCGTACCGTGTGTGATGAGTATACACGATAGGGACATCCCAAAAGGTCGCACCCCGGCGAGCGGTGAGGCCAATCAAAAACGGATGGTGCGAGTGAACGATATCCGGCTGAAACTTTTGAAATGTGGTTGTTAAATAACCCGGCACCGGCAAAGGCAGTGAGTATTTTTCCATGTAAGCATTGGGAATTGCAGGATAACGGACCACGTCGGTTTCATTCTCCGGTTCATTTGTTGAACTTGGAGCAACCACGAGAACTTCATGCCCTTTCTTGCGATACTGGTCCGTAAAGGCTTGGATGCTTCGGGTAATTCCGCCAATTTGTGGGGTGAAAATATTGGTGAGCATCATGATTTTCATCGACGAGCCCCTTTAATCTGTTGCGCATTTCTTGTTAACTAGCTGAATTCTCTCACCAAAGTTCCTTGATTCGGATTTGGACGACTTGAATGAGAGCTGATTCCACAAATGATTTGATGAATAAGCTCCATTTTCGAGAGCACCTTTGAGGATAGCACAAATGGGTAGAGATCTTCGATACCCATGCTGCGATTTAGGCTGTTTACTGCGATTGTAACCGGGAGCCACGTATCTACCAACTTTTCGAAAGACGGTTCAGTGTAGGGATCGAAATGGGCAGAAGCTTGAATCGAAGTATTTCCCCCTTTGCGGGAGCTGACTTGCAAGCCAAAGGCGTAGGCTGTTTCCAACGTATCGACAAAATGAAGGTAATTGGCCCAAGTCTCCGCCCAATCCTCCCACGGATGGCTGCTTGCATATTCACTGACATAATGTTCTTGCCAGTTTGGAGGACTTCCTTGTTGGTAGTAAGTCTGAAGGGCTTGGCCATAGTCCCTTGTTTCATCTCCAAAATGGGCTTGGACTGGATGGTGCCATTTTGAGTTTTGGACAAGGCGTTCCCAATAATAGTGGGCACTTTCATGACGAAGATGGCCAAGCAATGTTCGATAAGGCTCTCCCATATTTTCTTTTCTGCGTTCGCGTTCTGCACTGTCTGCTTCGGCAATATTAATTGTGATCACACCGTTGGCATGACCGGTCAGTATTTTTTCTTGAGCAGGGTCATCTGCCAAGAAATCGAAAGCAAGACCGGAGTCTATGTCTTCAAATTTGCTAATCACCGGCAATTGTAACCGAAGCAGGCTGTAAATCAGGCGGTGCTTGGCAACTTCTAACCGGCGCCACAAAACCCTATTTTTTTGATTACCCAAATCGGGAATTGTGCGGTTCAAGCGGCAAGACCGGCAGAAGTTTTCTTGGTGATCGTTGGGCACCAACCAATAACAAGCCTCATGAGCCTGATTCGCACAATAACGAAAGAGTTGCTGGGTATCTCCCAAAGGATGCCACAAATTATCTCCAGACGGCTCCAAAGCGACCATTATGTTCTTTTCACTGAGATAGCCGAGAGGACGTTCACACCGCTCGCATTGAAAGCTTTCAAAATAAAGCAATTGCCCACACGCTTGGCATTCAAACAACTTCATTTATTATTCCTGTGCAAAAATTGTTCCATTTGTTTCTTCTTGATTGGTGGAAGAAACAAAACTGAGAAATATCAACATTTCCAGCAATTCGCCTAAACTTCAGTATAAGGGATAATGTTCTGGGAAAAGTTTCTGTAAGAATTTCGTGAGAATATCAGTGAAAGATTCGGATCTGCTTGTCGCTTTACGCATAAAGGAAGGGGCTAATTGATTTTGGCATTCCTGGTTAGAAAAGTCTTGGTAACCTTTACTACCATTACCGAAATTCCTTTTAGCGCCTCGGCAGCCTTGTGGCTTACCGCAACAACAATAGCCGTTTTCTTCTTGAGTTTGCTTGTTGTAGCACTGGTGGTGGTATACTTGCCTGCTGACTACTTCAGGCAACATGGTTCTTCCCCAAAGAAATCCAAATCAGCAATCCTTCGGGTCTTTTGGCGAATAATCAAAAATATTCTTGGAGTTATTGTTTTCCTTGGCGGGGTCATCATGCTTTTTACACCTGGACAAGGTGTGCTAACAATCCTGATTGGTTTGCTGCTAATAGACTTTCCCGGGAAACATTCGATGATTAGTCGCCTTGTTCGCCGGCCGTCGGTGCGAAACAGCCTGAACCAATTCAGAAAAAGATTTTCTAAACCGCCATTTGAGTTTGGTGAGAATTCTCAGGAAAAGGAAACCAACGAACACTGTGAAAGTTAAGTATTAGGGCGAAAAAATGATGATGCGCTAGCTCTCAGGGGAATGTTCTGCTTCTCTTCCGACTTTGCGATATGCCGCAATATAATCAATTCCGGCAATTAAACTCACGCTTCCCGTGAGAACAACTGAAGGAAGAAGAGTTCCCTTAATTTCCATTATTACGATGCACAAAAATAAGAACTGAAGTACCGTTGTTAATTTCCCGAGCAACCTTGGCTTCATCTGCTCGCTGGTTTTCCAACCATAATGAAAAGCGACCGCAGAATATCCCAGAAAAACGATAATGTCCCGGGCAGCAATAAAAATTGCCTGCCACCAAAGTACTTTATTCTCGAAGATTAAAGTTAACACCACTGCTAGGACAAAAATTTTGTCCGCGAATGCATCCAATACAATGCCTGTCCTGGTCTTTGCATTAAGTAACCGGCTGATTTTACCATCTGCCCAATCCGTAAAGCCGGCAATTACCACAACGGCTAATCTCCACCAACTTGAAACAAAAGGAAAAATAATCGCCAATAGGAGCCGCGAAAGCGACAGAACATTGGGTATTGCCTTGATCATTTCAGAAGTTGCGGTATTCCCTGTGCTCATATTTCTCTCCTTTTGAAAATTGAGCAAATGGAATGCCGAAAATGGTATTATACCGGGCAGGATTTGGAGAAATGAGAATGTTCGTTAGCCGATTCAAGGTCAACTATCCTGTTTTTTTCGATACCATTTAGGAGTTCCAAACCATTCGTGCATTTCTTTTTCGAATGCCTCAACAGTTCCTGGTGGTTCCGGGCGAAAACCTAAATCCCCAGTCTCGGTAATCCAAACATCCAAGGCTGCCCTTAATCGCAACAATGCTTTTTGATGCACCGGATTCCGAGAATTCATCAGATTCTTTATCTCATGGGGATCCGTCTGGGTATCGTAAAATTCCTCTTCCGGTAATCGCTTAGCCATTAAAATTCGGGCAGGGCCATTTAATTTTCCTTGCGCATGCAGCTTGCGAACCAAGGGCATCACCAGCATGCATTTTTCCCGGTAGCGGTTTAAGGCGGTCAACGACTGCCCCGGCATAAAATTACGGAGATAATGATAGCGTTTGTCCCGGACGGACCGCGTTCGACCAACGGTTTCGTCAATCCGATCCCGGGCACTTAAAGCATATTTCCTTGGCAGGTCGGCTTTTGGCCCGAGGAAGATCCGGCTTTGCATTCCAACGGGTCGATCAACGCCGGCAATAGCCAGAGTGGTCGCAGTTAAATCCAACAGGCTGATGACTTGGTTGTTGACCGTCCCGGCTTGGTACTGGCGTGGAGCAGGAAAGTTCTTTGCCCAGCGAATAATCATGGGGACATGCAATCCGCTTTCGTAACAGAAGTGAATTCCCCGTGGTTCAAGCCTGCCGTTATCGGCAAAAAAGATAACAACAGTGTCGTCTTCCAATCCATCTTTTCTCAACTGCTCTAAAATCCGCCCGATCCGTTGGTCCATTCCGGAAATGGAGTTCAGGTAGCGAGCCCACTCTTGGCGAGCAACCGGGTGGTCAGGGTAATAAGGCGGAGGATTCACATTATCCGGGGTGGCAATTTTCGGGTGATGGTCTTCCCCAACCCATTTGACCCGCGGCTTCTGCTTGGTTTTGCGGTCGTAAATATCGTATTCCACCTCGGGAGTGTTAATGTGGGCAAAAAACGGTTGCTTCTGTTTTAAGGCCGACCAATCATCGGACTGATAGATGTTGCCCTCGTTTACGAAATTCAGATCCAGCTTGCCGGTTCCTACCAACCACTGCAATATTCGCAGGATGTTGAAGGTAGAGTAGCCTGCGTCTTGAAGGCGGTGAGTAATAGGCCGAACGCCTGCCGGGAGCCGAAAATCGTCCTTCCGATGCGAGCGCATATGATGAGTATCTATTGAGGTTTGGTACATTCCCGTCATAAACGCTGACCGGCTGGGCGCGCAGACCGGGGAAGTAGCAAACACCTTTGTGAAACGAACTCCCTGAGCCGCAAGTTTATCCAGATTGGGTGTTCGGACCTGCTTCTCTCCATAACAACCCAAGTCCAAAGAAATGTTTTCCGCCGTTATCCACAGAATATTGGGCCGCTTTTGTTTGGTTTCTCCGAGAACATGATTACCGTCAGCCATCCATAGAATCCCGGCACAGGCTAACGCAAACAGGTATGAAAATCTCAAATTGAACATAGGAGAGCTCGAAGGTTTATACAAATAAAAAGAGCTGCTGGAATATTCCGCAGCTCTGTTATCTCACGTTCAAAAGAAAAATGAAAGGACCTATGGGAAAGATTTTTCGTGGACAACCTTTCCCAAGGTCGCCTCCAATGTTATACATGAGTATCGAATTCCTGATCCCCACCTCTACTGCGGTGTCTATCCGCTGGGCTGTTTTGGGTGGTCAAACGCAAGAAAATAGTATCGTTGCCCCGCCCACTGTCAATTCGGTCGGACTGGTTGCGTTGCCGCTCAGGGAAGTCCGGATCCGTGATCGAATCAAGAATATCTTGGAGCGGAATAGTGCCGATCATCTTAAGTTGTTCCACGGTTAGGCTGGTAGACCCGGCAAAGATCAGATCATCCCCATCAACCGTTTCGATTCTATCCCTATCCAGCCCGCCAACAACGATGTCATCGCCACCACCACTATTCAAGTTATCCCTGCCGGCTCCGCCGATCAGTACATCATTGCCATCCTGGGTTCGGATTTGATCGTCACCAAGGCCCCCAAAGACCTCTGCAGATACATCACCTGAGATGGTAATCTTATCGTCGCTATCCAAACCCAGAACCTTGACCAATGGTTCGCCGAAACCGGTAAGATCAAAGGACGGATCACCGGTATCCTCATTGACAACTAAACTGGCACCAATTCGGACAGTAACGGATCCAGGGTTTGTTGTATTGACGGTGATCCGGTCCGACCTCAACGACCCAATGATGTTCATCTGACCGTTTTCAACCGTAACACTGTTGAACTGGAAGAGTACCAACCCAACTGTGCTGATGTCGTTGAAGTCTATGATCTGCTGTCCGACCGCGCTTAAATCGCTACTGGTAAGGTTCGACCCCAATAAACCATTGAAGGTGGAATTGGTGGCAAGGAGCAACACCGGTTCACCATTCTCAAAAAACGCGGTATTGTTTAGTTGGATAAACAAACCGTTGCCGGCACCTAAGCCGGGGGCTTCAAAAGCAGTATCTCCGAAGCTATTGACATCCCCTCCGCCGGAGAGTTCCGAACCATTACCGTCCAGCAACAAACCAACGGTTCCGGCACCTGCAGTGGCAATCTCATTCCCGCTAATCAAGTTCAGGGATCCATCCTGGAGGTGGACCCCGACTTGGCTTCCCTCAACAGTAACATTCTGCAAGGAAACACCGCCGGTAACGAATAGCGCCGTGCCATCGGTGTCGGTCATCTGCTGGAGGTTTTGGATAGCCACATTGTCCGTTGGGACAAGTACCGGCCGATCCTGAATTTGCCCCGAACCAAAACCATTTATCGTGATGTCATCGGCATTGATATTGACCGGGGCAGCGTCAACTCCAGTTAGATTACCCGGTAGGTTAACATTACCGCCATTAACATCGACAGATCCAGTGAAGGAGTTGTCTGCTCCTTGGAAGATTAAAGTTCCGTCTCCCTCCTTGACCAGATTAAGCGTCCCCAACACATCGCCTTGGAAATCAACTTCCGCGCCTGGATTGGGAACATCTACCGTCATTTGGAATCCGTTGCCATTATCCGTAACAGTGCCGCCGAATTCGATTCCGGTGCTACCTGAATCCGTCAAGATAACATCTGAGGTCAATACCACATCATCGCCAAAGGTTTGAGTGCCGCCAACCGTCGTAACGTCTCCGCCTAGAATAGTCGTCCCGGGATCATCGGTGGTTAAGCTATCCAGTGCACTTGCTGTTCCGACATCCATGGCAAAGGTGGTTGTTCCCGGTGAGTTGACGGTCAAGCTCCAAGGAGTACCGTCACTGTCAACGGTACTGCTGAAAGCGACATCCCCGGATTGGCTTGTCACCGTGGTGTTTTGGCTGAGCGTAACCGGTCCTTGGTAGTCTTGGTTATTCACCGTGGTGACATTGTCCGCCGCTACCGGAGAGGAATTAAAGGTAGTTGCTCCGGTGACGTTGAGGAAATTGAGCGGAACAGCATTGCCGATGTAGTCGCCCGGACCATTCCCTTGAACGAGATCACCGAAAATTTGCAACCATTCGGAACCCGGACCGGTGCCGTTGGCGTCATCGAAAAAGTTCACCGTTGATCCGGTCAAGGTGGTGTTGGCACCGAGGATTACACTGTCGTTGTAGGTTTGAGCACTGGTAGTGTCGACGCTGCCGCCGTTTATCTCTGTGGTGCCGCCGGCATCGGTAGTCAATGTAGAAAGTGCATCCGCATTGCCTACCATGCCGCCGAAGCGAGTAGTACCAGAGGCATTAACGTCCAACGACCAGTTATTCCCGGAATCGGAATTGACTGTACCACTGAAGATCACATCCATGCCGTTGAGGGTGGTATCGTCCCCTAGGAAAACATTGTCATTGTAAGACTGGTTCCCGGTGGTTGAGACTATGCCACCATTGATTTCGGTTGTTCCAGAACCGTTTCCAACCGTCAGGTTATTTAAGGCGTCCGAACCACCTACCGCACCATCAAACAGAGATGTTCCGGTGGAATCGACGGTCAGCGACCAGTTGTTGCCGGAATCCGAATCCACGGTGCTGGTGAAATTCACGTCAACTCCGGTCAGGTTTACATCCGCACCCAAAACCACTACGCCGTTATAATCCTGGTTGCCCGAAGTGCTCAGGTCATCATTGAGGATGTTGGTTTCGGCATTCAATGTTGCATCCCCATTGAAGTTGAGAGCCGAATCGATGGTAAAGGAATCTGCGCCGGCAAGAGTATCGACAATTAACCCACCGGTCACATCCGCAATTGGCACCCGAACTGTGTGAATATCCTGTTGCACAGCATTGGGGAAATTGGAACTCACAACCACATTGGGATCGGTAATGACGTAATCTGATCCATCAATACTAATCGTTAATTCATCATCCGTGACGTTGGCAATATCAGTGATAACCAAATCTCCGCCGACTACGTCAACGTCTGTCTCAGCGGGGCCGGCAGAAATGAGAGCGACATCGTTATTATTAGTTCCACCTTCGATGGTGATCTCGAAAAGGATATTTTCAGATGGAACCAGTTGCTCGAGTAACAGGCCATTCAGTTGCAACTGGCTTCCGCCACCTAGAGCATCGCCGTCGAATACGATGATGACATCATTTACACCATCCGAGGTGAAAGAAAACTGAAACTGCGAGTTCAAAACATCTGCAGTTGTTACATTGTTTCCACTGGTAGAGTTGTCATTATCTGTTAGGCCATCATCTATCACTTGGACAAACCCGCTACCGGTGTCCACAAATACATCCGCTCCATCGGTAACATTGTCGAACTGAGAATCCAGATGCCAGGACGTCACATTAAAGGTGCCTGCGGGTAGACTTGACAGGGTTATCCGGATCGTGCCGGAGTTGTTCTTGATGTGATCTTCGCCAATTGCTACCAAGAGATCATTGTTGCTGTTTCCACGATCTCGCCAGTCAATCCTTCCATCATCCGTTCCCGCCTGAGTGGTGTCATCCACACTCATGGTAAAGGAGTCTCCGGTATCGGAAATAAAGTTTTCCGAGCCTTCGGTACCGTTGTTATTATTGGCGGCAAGACTGAAATCCAAAGCACCTGGTTCTAACCGCTGACCATCGGCACCCACATCAATAAGAGCGTATTGCACTAAATTGAAATCATTCAGCTTAATAGGAGCTCCCTCCGGTAAGCCGGCTAAAGTGCCATTAATCACATCATTGCCATCATTATTAATGATGACTAATTCTTCCCCTGCAATTGGT
>CAZPPD010000068.1:0-13020 GCA_964588185.1 uncultured Alcaligenaceae bacterium
AGACGTCATTACTGACTTTCTCAGCAATGGAAAACCATGAGTTTCCCAGATTCGTATCAGCCATTCCAATACCTACAATTGATAAATAATGAGATTCAGAGATTTGGTTTTTGTTGTAGACGGTTTAGGCGTGTAACTATTTGGGGATTATTTTTATTTACCAAGGAAATGTTCCCGACGCCTGGAGGAAAGGACCGCTCTTGAATTATTTTCTCGTTGAATAGTTCAAGACAATTACAATCTGGATGGCATGCCAATAACACTTTAAATATCGAAATCCACGGATATCTACCTGCGACAGAGAATTAAGAACAAGATCTAATGCTGCTGCGTAACCATTTTGATTCGGGAGCAAATCTCCGCAACATTCAACAGGATCCGGGCCATGCCATCATTCGCGTAACCACCTCTATCTGCATTTGACCAAACGCGGCCATGAAAAGGCTAAAGCCGCCATCGAATGCGGTACCTTCCTCTTGTAGGCGAAAGTTTGCAAGGGACTGTCGATTGAACTAATGGTGTGAAAGCCTATTTCTGCCCTTCCTGGAGGCATCTCAGTCCTTGCACAATCAATTCGGCAGCCATATCAACAGAATATCGACACGTGTTGATCACCAGATCATAGTTACTCGGGTCACATGGGTCGCAGTTGAAATGACTCTGGACAAACTGACAACGTTCGTAGTCCGTTTTGTTTACTAACTTGGTAGCTTCCTTGTTGGAAATACCATGAAGCTTCTCAGCATTTGCAACCCTATTTTTCAAAGGTCCGACTAATCGGATACGGAGTGTTTTATCCGGTGGAAGGATATGAGCAGATCCTCTTCCGACGAGGATACAATTTCCTAAAGAAGACAACGAATGCAAGGTAGCTTCCAGATATTTCACATAGGCTTCTTCACTTATTGAAGGTCCCAGTGAGAATGCTTCTATGCAATCCTGGAGCCAACTTTTATGCTTTTCATCGACCCCTTCCAAAAGTGAGATGGTAAGGTCCTTTTCCTGGGCGATTTTATGAAGGAGTTCTCGATTATAAACAGTCCACTTTAGTTTTTCTGCTACCTTTTGAGCAATAAGGGAGCCTTGTGTCCCGGATTGACGACTAATCGTAATCGTGAAGACCTTAGTCGGTGAAGGAGCTTTGGTTTGACCGACCTGGGAAGAGGAAATATCTCTCTTCCAATGTTGAAGTGCCCTTCCCAGTGCATCGATCATTCGCTCCGAAGAACTTTTAGCAACCATGAACCTATCCTCCTATTCCTTAGTTTCCAGTAGACAACTGTTAGTATTGGCAAGCAAAGTTTATGCCAATTCGGCGAAGCCTATTGATGAGAACAAACGTTAGATCCGCCTCAGGTTTTATGTGCGTTTCTGGATCAGCAGGTGCGCGGTTTGACAATAACAACTCACATAGAGGAACAAGATTCGGGAGATCTGAGTTCTAGTATGCCATAGTTGCCAATTGGTTCAGCCGCAAGCCCCAGATAATTAACCTCAAGGAAGTGACCCAGAGGAAAAATTTACCTCTGGGTATTAATGGTGAACCTTCAGGACTATGTGAGAGGATCACAGGCCGTCCTTCATATATGTTTCCCCTAACTATTCGTCTTGACCGCAATCTTTTTCGGTTGAGCTTCGGCTGATTTCGGAATGTGAATGGTTACTACACCATTTGAGCTTTCCGCAGAAATTTTGTTGGGATCTGTGCCTGCCGGCAAAGGGAATTGGCGATAGAATTTGCCGACAAAGCGTTCGGTCCGGAGGTAGTCTTTTTTCTTTTCCTCTTTTTCTTCCTTCTTCTCGCCACGAATTTCTATGGAACCATCGGTAACATTGATTTCCACTTCCTTGGGATCAACCCCTGGAAGGTCCGCTTTAACCAGGAGTTCTTTGTCGGTTTCCTCAATGTCTACTCGGGGTGCCCAAGTATCTAATTCAGTTGGCCTCTTTTCTTCGATCGGACCAAAGAAGCGAGAAAACATATCATCCATTTCTCGACGAAAGCTTTCCAAGGCACCTTCAGAATTTCGCCAGGGAATCAAACTTTTCATGATGCACCTCCATTGAAAAGAAGAACTAAGGCAGTAGCCATGATTTTCTCCTTTTGATGTGAGTAAGAATTGAGGTTGTGATCTTTCGGACGAAAGTGCTTGCTTAACCCTAGGCATCCTCGGGGACCCAATACGTTTCCCCTTTTGCAACTTGCCGAACTGCTTTCAGCAACGATTCTGTCCCAGCCCCTTTACCAATATATCCATTTGCGCCTTGCATCTTACTTCTCTCGACCCAATAGGGGTTATCATGGAGAGAATAAATTAAGAATGGTAAATCAGATTTTTCCTGTTTAACCAGCTGGAGAACTTCCCAACCATCGCCATCCGCCAATCTAATATCAAGGAGAACGGCATCTAAATTTTCCTCTAAGGCAGCTTTAATTGCGCTCTTGACTGTCTCCGCCTCACAAACGACCTCCACTTCCGTTTGGGCAAAAGCAAGTTTAAGTCCAAAGCGGACTGCCTCATGATCGTCAACTATTAACAGCTTGATAGACATGCCGCAGCTCCGTTCTGGCGGCGAACATGAAGGCGTAGCCTACGTTGCGGCCTTTTCAACTACTATCTGAAAGACGCAGAAATTTACTGGCCAGCAAAATCAAATGACATAAGAATTTTCAACGCAATTGCAGCCTTCCAAATCTTCCAGTTTTTCAAACTGCATACGATAGTTGTGAATCTCTTCCCGATTCACAATTATTTCTTTGGGAGCATCGACCCCAATACGAACTCTGTTTCCGGAGATGGAAATTACCTGGATGCGAATATTTCCATCAATAACTATGGTTTCATTTTGGCGTCTGGTAAGAACTAACATAGATTCCTCCTTGAGTAAGGAACAAAAAGAGATTACTTGACTTCAATTTCGTTACTAACAATAGGGATGTCGGTTGCCCCCAGCACCGCATGTTGTGCCAGTTGTTTGGCGTAATACGTACCGGAATACCCATAGAGCACCAGCCCGCCATACCGTTGTTCTATATGTAGATCTCGGATCCGATTTCCCAATTTGCTTTGAACATGAGCTTCTAGTTCATCGATTTCTGCTGTGCGGCTCAGTTCTGCCGGCGAATGAATATGCGTCACGTCCTGCTCCTTTTGGCCGAGCCTTTTTTGTTGATATCAGGGAATGAATGGTTGTTAGGACTTCACTTAATCTGCAGGGTTTCTTTGCCGAGTGCACAGGGCGGTTTTCTTTTTTAGGTGAGTAATTTGTAAGGAGGCTGTTGTGAATGACTAGGACAGGGATAGAACACAATTTTTCCTCTTCTGCCATGCAGCCAAGGACGCCATCACCGCCACCCCACGGCAACTCAAATTCAATGATCAACATAGCCGGTCTTGTTTGCCGCAATTTGGTCAGGCATTGAAGTCCGTCATGTGCGATTTCCACCTGGTAGCCATGCAGGAGCAAATATCTACGGTACAAATCGCATAAATCCTGATCCGAATCGGCAATGAGTACTTTTTGTTGCATTTTTTTTCAAACCATTCCAACCAAAACGGTGCTTTTTCTCTTCTACAAGGTATTCAGCACAATTAACCGGATAAAGGGGAAAACCCGGACAGAATTTGTAAGGAAATCTTGATGCTTCCTGTCAGGGAATCCCTGACAAAATGTTTTCCTTTGCTTGCTGTTAACAAGAGAACGAAATTAAAATTACATGACTTAATTTCTTGCTTTTAGTTGAAGATCTTTGGACAGGAAAAACCTACAATTAGAGGATCAAGAACTTGGAAAAAGCTTCCCTTCGGAATTACAAACCTTCGGTTGAGGTGCTTATTAGTAGATTATTTGGTAAGCCTCTGTTGAAATTGGAGGATCCTTCCTTTTGGTTAGCTTAACCAAAACCGAAGATTTTAATGAATTAAAACTACAGGAATGGCACGAAAGAAATCAAATGACAAAATGGATTCGCCTCAATCGCTTCGGGAGCGTGCCGAAGAACTCTTGCGGACGCAGCCGGAAGAAGTGCCGGCCGTGCCGACGAAGGATGTTCAGCAACTCGTCTATGAACTGAATGTCTATCAGATGGAACTGGAGATACAAAACCAAGAGCTTCGTGAGACCCAACTCGAACTTGCCAACATGCGCGATTGTTATGCCGACTTGTACGAGTTCGCACCAATCGGATATATAACCCTGAATAAAGAAGGAAAGATCCAAGAAGCCAATCTAACCGCTGCGTTGCTTCTTGGCGTCGAACGGGACAACCTACTACAGGCGAATTTATCGAAATTCGTTACACCCGATTCCCAGGACGCCCTCTATTTGCATCGCCAAGCGGTCTTCTCGAGCGAGGAGAAATTGACGTGCGAAATCGAGACAGTTAGCCCAAAAGGGAATTCGCTTTGGTTACGTCTAGAAAGCATCCGGTTTGGGGAAAAACAGGATTGGCGTTGCCGAACAGTCCTAGTAGACATTACGGAACCTAAAAAAGCCGATATAGAACTGAAGCACCTCAATGAGGAATTGGAGCGGCGTGTCGGTGAACGGACTCAGAAAATTAAACTCTTGTCCCAGGCGATTACTCACCTTGGAGAAGGAGTCCTGATCACCAATGACCATTTAGAATGGCCGGGGCCGCATATCGTATTCGTCAACGATGCGATGTGCCGCATTAGCGGCTATAAGGCGGACGATTTGTTAGGCAAAACCCCTCGTATCTTGCAAGGCGATGGCACAGACCGGGCAACACTAGACCGGATCAAAACAGAGTTGTCTGCAGGCAGGCCGTGTTCTTTTGAGCTGGTAAACTACCGCAAAGACGGCACTCCATATGATGCGGAGGTGTTCATAACGCCATTGTTCAATTCCGAGGGGCACAGGACCAACTTTGTCTCAATCCATCTTGACATTACTGAGCGGAAAAAAGGCGAGAAAGCCCTCAAGGAAAGCGAAGAGCTGACCAATGCCATACTTTCTTCCCTGTCCTCCCACATTGCCGTAATAGATGGTGAAGGTTGGATTAAAGCGGTAAACCCAGCTTGGGAAGAGTTCGCCAGCAACAATGAGGGAATAGCTAGTCAGTGCAACGTGGGTGCAAACTATTTGGAAGTTTGCCTCACAGCAAAAGGCATGTACTCCGACGAAGCTCCAAAAGTAGCTAAAGGACTTAGGGCTGTTCTCGATGCAAAAATTGCCGAATTTACTATTGAATATCCTTGTCATTCCCCTGCTGAAGAACGTTGGTTTCTACTTCAAGCAACTCCCCTCAGGTATGGAAAAGGAGGGGCAGTTGTTTCCCATACGAACATCACGGCTCGTATCCAAGCCCAACGATCGCTACAGGAACGTGAGGAACGTTTACGGGTTATTCTTAACACTGCCGCCGATGCCATCATCACGATCGATCAGCGCGGCATCATTCAAAGTGTCAATCCGGCCACAGAGAAAATGTTCGGATATGCCTTGGACGAACTTCTTGGCCAAAATGTTCGCATGCTGATGCCGCAACCCTATCAAGACGAACACGACAACTATCTTGCTCGCTTCCTCGAAACGGGTGAGCCTCGCATCATCGGCATCGGCCGTGAGACCCAAGCTTGCCGCAAAGACGGAACAGTTTTTCCTATTGATCTTGCAGTTAGTCAAGTCGACCACTTAGGTTTGTTCACCGGCGTTATCCGAGACATAACAGAACGCAAGAAATTCCAGGAACAAATTTTAGAAATTGCAGCGGAAGAACAACGCCGTATTGGGCACGACTTGCATGACGACGTGGGGCAAGAGTTGACCGGTTTGTCGCTTACCACGGATACTTTGCTCACCTTGCTTAAACGGACTTCGAGCCCGGAGGTGGATATTGCCCGTCGCCTTTTGGAAGATCTCAAACGAACCACCCAAAAAGTACGATCCTTGTCACGAGGATTGAACCCAGTAGAAGTCGACCCGGAAGGGTTGATGGCCGCTCTAGGAGAAATGGCTAAGCGAATAACCGACCTTCACAAGATCAACTGTGAGTTTATATGCGAGAAACCTGTCCGTTTCACCAGTGCCAAAATCTCCACCCACCTCTATCATATTGTTCAGGAAGCAACCAACAACGCTATCAAGCACGGTCAGGCTCAAAACATTCAGATCCAACTTGAAGAACACCAAAGCTTAATCAAGCTCCGAATTAGAGACGACGGAGTGGGTATCGATTCGCCAACTGGTGACAAATCAAATGGCTTAGGTTTGCGAATCATGCGCTATCGAGCAGACCTGATTCATGCGAATTTTTCTATCGGACGGCACCCACAGGGGGGTACATTGCTTTCTTGTGCCCTCAGCAAAGAAGGGATCACCGAGGAATCTTTGGACTGATGAATCCAACGCAAATCAAAAGAGTGGTAATCGTTGATGACCATCCCGCCAGCCGAGATGGTTTGGCCCTTCGAATCAGTGTGGAACCGGACCTGGAAGTTTGCGGTCAGGCAGGGGATGTTTCTGAAGCCTTGGAAGTAATTCGAAAAACAAACCCTCATTTGGCAATCATCGACATTTCTCTGAAGACGGGAAATGGAATAGACCTGATTAAAAAAATAAGAGCCCGCGATGATTCAATTCGCATACTGGTATGGTCCATGTACGATGATAATTTGTATGCAGACCGCGCTCTGCGGGCAGGGGCCATGGGTTATGTCAACAAGGAAAATGTGACTGACGTAGTCCTTACTGCCCTTCGCCGGATAGTTGCAGGAAAAATCTATTTGAGTGAGGAAGCCTCTGATCGCCTGCTCAATCGCTACGCTTTAGGCGAAAACCAATTGCAAGAATCGCCTCTAAACTGTCTCTCCGACCGGGAAATGGAAGTCTTTGGGCTCATTGGCAAAGGAAAAGGGACCGGAGAAATCGCCCAGCAAATGCACTTGAGTCACAAAACCGTGGAAACCTACCGGGCCCGCATAAAGGAAAAACTCAAACTCTCAAGCAGTTCCGCCTTGGTCCAACAGGCGACGCAATGGGTGTTGGAGAATGGTTGAACTGTCATTACATTCCCTTTCCGATCAAAGAATTCTTCATTCAAAGTTTTAGTTTAATATTTGGCAAATCACCTGAGTGATGTCGGGACTCCTACAATCTGGGCCAGGGCACTTGATACAATGAAAAGCTCATTCCCTAAAAGCCTCGATTGGAGCAGCATTTTTTTAATTCCCGGTCATTGACTCGCACCTTAAGAAAGTGCGTTGCACAACTGATACAAGGGTCATAGTTCCGAATCATGTGTTCGCAACTGTGAATAACCTCCGAATCTTCCTTGTCGAGTAGTTGCGGCAAATATGCTCGCAGGTCCTCCTCGATTCGAGGTTGGTTCTGTGAGGTAGGCGGCACAATTTTCGCTTCGGCGATTAAACCATCGTCTCCTACTCGGTAACGATGGTAGATTAAACCCCGAGGAGCTTCTGTGGCGTGACAGCCTTCCCCGGCTTTCGGTTCAAAAGGAATCCGACTGGGTGAAGGCTCCTGGTATTTTTCAACGAGATCGATGGCTTCTTCGTATGCTGTGATTAATTCCAGAGACCGGGCGACAATGCTCTTGAAATTATTTCTGCAGGGCCACTCGATTTTGCACTTCTCAGCTTCTCGCTTAGCAGTTGCCGAAAGCTGATCAAAACACAGGTTCACTCGGGCAAGGGGGCCTACTAAATAGGAAGTCTCTCCCGGCAACAAGACACTGTGCAATGCAGTGCTCTGGGGGACGTGACGCTCCTGAAAATGTTTTTCGTAGTCTTCTACAGGGATGTCCAATCCGCTACTTGATACTACATGGCCTTCATTCATGGGATATTCGTCAGGGTGTCGGAGAGAGACAGAATTGTAGTCGACATTTAGCTCCGGAAAAT
Organism: uncultured Alcaligenaceae bacterium; assembly: GCA_964588185.1. Lineage (GTDB taxonomy): Bacteria > Planctomycetota > Planctomycetia > Gemmatales > Gemmataceae > CAZPPD01. The sequence continues at coordinate 7,884 of CAZPPD010000068.1, forward strand.
CAAAGCCGACAACTAGATGCAGGGTATCGATAGAAGCCTGCAATCCCCAACGCAAATCCGGGAGCAAAGCTTGCAAGGCCTTTTTGCTTGGTGCTCGATAGAAACCACCAACAGTTACATTAATGGGATGGACAGCCCGGCCCCCCAAAATATCCAACAGGTCGTTGCCAATCTTTTTAAGGCGCAAGCCTTTTTCCACTGCTTCACGATGGTCGGCAGCCAAACTGATCCCGCTTTCGTACCCCAAAAAATCCGGAGCGTGCAAAAGGTAGATGTGCAAGCCATGGCTCTCAATCCATTCCCCGCAGTAGAGTAATCGGCGGAGCTGGCGAATTTCAGGGGTAATAGTTATCCCCTGAGCTTTTTCCAAAGAATGGCAGGCACTCATTTGATAGGCGACCGGGCAAATCCCACAGATGCGGGCAGTGATATCCGGTACTTCGTGAATCTCGCGGCCACGCAAAAACGCTTCAAAGAAGCGAGGAGGTTCAAAAATGTTAAGTTCAACCTGAGTAATCTGGTCCCCAGCTACCGTGATATTTAGCGCCCCTTCTCCTTCGACACGGGAAAGGGCCGCAACTTTAAAAGATCTGGTTGTTGCAGTTGTCATATTGACCTCGCTTATCGTCAAAACGAAACCAATTCTTAGTGCCTCTCCTCCCTGCGGAGAGGATTTAATACGTTCTGCCAACGGGAAAGGCTTTACCTATTGCCCATATTTAGGCGGGGTGCCGACTTCTCGAAATTCCGGCGAGTACGCATTAAAGTTGTGAGTAAGACGCATAAGGTGCTGGTTCTCAGAACCTGTGTTTTCGTAATAACTCAACAGACCATCTACATTCGGCTTCTCTTTGGGCCCGTAGCAGGCATAGCAGCCTCGATTGAAGGAGGGACATATTGCTCCGCAGCCAGTGTGCGTCACCGGACCTAAGCAAGGGATTCCCTGAGCAACCGCCACGCAGATGGTACCGTTCCTTTTGCAATCCAAACAGACACTGTGCCTAGGAACCTTGGGTTTGCGGCCCCACAACAAAGCGGATACCAGCTCTATAAGCTGATGTTTATTAATGGGACAGCCGCGAAGTTCAAAATCGACCCAAACATGGTCGCCAATTGGAGTACTGGTCTTAAGGGTTTTGATGTATTCAGGATGAGCGTACACAACGTCAAGAAACTCATCGACTTCTCCCCAGTTTCGCAATGCTTGAATGCCCCCCGCAGTGGCACAGGCTCCGATGGTCACCAAGAATTTACATTGTTTGCGAATATCCTTAATGCGCTGCGCATCGTGACTGGTAGTGACCGAGCCTTCCACAAGGCCAACATCATAAGGTCCTTCTATCTCTTGCGTTCGGGCCTCCAGGAAGTAAGCAATTTCGACCCGGTTGGCAACCGCCAATAGTTCATCTTCCGCATCCAGAAGAGAAAGCTGGCAGCCATCACACGAAGCGAATTTGAATACGGCGAGTTTTGGTTTTGTCGCTGGCATCAGAAATCCTCCACGTGCTGAAAGGATCGGATTTGTTCATAAGTAAATACCGGCCCATCTTTGCAGACAAAATTGGGACCATATTGGCAATGACCACACAATCCAACCGCACAGTTCATGTTTCGTTCCATGGAAAGGTAAATATTTCCAGGGGCAACCCGGCGTGCCAATGCTTCAAAGATCACGAAATGAATCATGATCTCCGGCCCACAGGTAAAAACATGCGTGCGATGAGCATGCAGGCGTAGGCGATAGAACAATGTTGGGACAACGCCAATGTGACCTTGCCAGTCGCTGTCACCGATATCCACAGTGACCTCTACTTCTATATCAGCTTTTCGCCAGTCGTCATACTCGCCCGCATAAAGCAAATCATTGGAAGTTCGGGCTCCATTTAAGAGAATGACTCGACCATAGTCTGCTCGATGACGAATCAGGTGATAGACAACAGGTCGGAGTGGAGCTAATCCGATTCCGCCTGCGGCCAGGATGACATCTTGACCTTTTGCTCTTTCCACAGGCCAACTAGATCCGAAGGGGCCGCGGAGGGCAAGGCGATCACCTACTTTTTTTCGAGCCAGAGCTTGCGTTACATTGCCGGCAGCTCGAACCGTGTGCAAAAGAGGTTGCGGTTTCTCGGCATCGGAACTAATGGAGATCGCAGCCTCGCCAATTCCCGGCAGATAGAGCATGTTAAATTGACCCGGTAAAAACTGATAGGTTTCGCCGACAGTGTCATCCTTGAATTTTAAGGAGTAGGTCACAACTCCCATGGTTTCCGGATAAATGTCCTCGATGGTGACCATGTGAGGCAGCCAGGTTTTTTCAGACGGCGGGGCAAAGTCTGTTTCTAAAACCGTATTCATGCCGGCCCTCCTTTCATGGCGGCGACTTCTTCTGTCAGATCAATTCCCACAGGGCACCAGGTAATGCATCGGCCGCAACCTACGCAGCCGAAGGTACCAAACTGGTCGATCCAGGTGGCTAGTTTGTGAGTTAACCACTGGCGATAACGGGATCTAGTAGACTTGCGGACAGTACCACTGTTCATGTAGGAATGATCATCCGTAAAACAGGAATCCCACTGACGTTGCCTGCAAACCTGGTCCCCTGCCAAATCGGTGACCTCCTGGACGGTGCTACAAAAACAGGTAGGACACACCATTGTGCAATTCGTGCAGGAAAGACAGCGTTTCGCCACTTCTTCCCAGCGAGGATGCTCCAGATTGTTCATCAATGTTTCGTGGACCGTCTTGGTGTCGAGAGTTCGGGTTTGTTGGTTCTCGGCTCTTTTTGGCACCTGCTGAGCTTCCGCAATTTCCGCAGTCGTACACGGATACCAGGTTACATCTGCCAGGAGTAGGCCTCCTCGTTCCGAACCTACTTCCAGTACAAAATGATTATCCAGCTCCGTGACCACCAAATCGGCAGGAGAGGAAACTGCCGGACCTGTTCCCATGGAAGCACAAAAACAAGTCGGAGCGGAACATCCACAATTGACTGCAATTAGGAAAATCCTTTGCCGCCTGGCTTGGTAGTCGTTATCAGTGTAAGGACCTTCCAGAAAAATACGGTCTTGAATAACAAGCGCATGCAGATCGCATGAGCGAACACCAAGAAAGGCATACTTTGGAGCATCCGGTTCGGGAACTCGAATTTGCCAGTCGCCTTTGATATTTAAGGTCTCCAAAATAGTCGTCCGAGATGGGAATAGATAGTTCTTCATGGAGAGAGGACCGACAACGAAATCGAAATAGTTTCCATTTTCGTTCTGCTGCAATCGATATCGGCCGGACTCTTGTTCATCCACATAACCGACCGGCATCTGTTTGATCGAATCAATAGGGGCGAACGTGACGGCATCTTGAGAAATAGTCGGACCGATTACCTCAAAATGAAGTTCTTTTAAACTATCGATCAGTACTTGCAATTCCGGTTTTTCAATTCGGACATAACAACCAATAGGCAGGGAATTCTTCATAGTAGTTCTCCTTCCTAAAAATTGCCCTGCGACAAAGGTATCTCCTGTCCATAAACATCCAATAAGTGAAGCCTTGTGGCATTGAGCCTTTGCGCTAGTGCCTGAGCTGTTTTCCGCATCAACTGGAAACCCAACTTGGGATCGTGATGGCACAATGCTAGAACCTGTCCTGCTTCGAGAGCAAGCAACTTGGTAGAGCTCAAGGTCCGACCTGTTGCGGTCATGGGGCTTTCACCCAACAAAGGCGACCAACCAAGAAGTTCACCAGGTCCCACGGTGTGGATCCTTTTCTTGCCTTCATTCGAAACCTTCAACTCCAACCCAACAGATCCCCCCACTACAACATAAACACGGCTTGTTCGTTCTCCCTCTCGAAAGACGACAGTGCCTTCCGGGAAATCAACCAAGGTTGCCATGGAAGCGATTTTCCGCAATTCCGCCTCTTGGACCCCCTCCAGAAATCGAATATCCGTAATTATCTCCAAAATTTCCGATTCACTCATAGCATTTCTCCCTCCATTCAAACTTCTTGAAAAGCTTTTCGAACTAAGCAGAAATTAGGAACGGATAGACTACGTGGTCACGCTTGTGAATTTCTGCCCACATTGAATCTGTTCAATCTCACCTCGAACCTCTTCCACCAGTTTGGGAATTGCCTGCTCGACAGCCGAACTTAAAGGGTCACCAGGATTACATTTCCGGACCTCCACTGCCCACAGAATGACTTTCTCGGGCAAAACATTCAGGGATTTAGCCAGCAGGAGAACCTCCTGCACATCAAAACCGTGCGAAAACGTACCACCCTGAACTTCCAGTTCTATTGCGGGCCAATCATACCGAAAAAGACTTCCTACTTTCTGCCCACTTTGGCAAGCGTCCACAATAATTGCGGCTTCACCACCTGTCAGATGGTGAAGCATTTCAATTGGTGTTCGAAGCCGGACCAGCTTCACTCCCAAGAATTCCGATTCTTGCTGAAATGTAGCGGCAAATTCCCATCCGATGCGGTCATCTCCGTGGGGACTGCCGACTGTAAAAAGATGTAGCTGGGGCACACCGAACTCCCTGTGGTTATTCCCTCAATTGCCACAAATAAAATTTACTAGGAAATGAGTAATTTATTTGCAAATTGAGTGCCATTTGCAGAAGGAGTCAGAATCTGAATCAAATGGTGGTTAATTTTTAGGAATCAACCCGGGAGGTGATGAATGGAAGTATTAATTTAACTTTTTCCTGTGCGGAAATAGCCCAAGGGTGGGGCTTTTCGGCATCTGCTCTAAACAACCTATTTGGGTTTGAAAGAAGTTGGAAAATTCAGGGGTTGGACTCTAAGTTACGTCTTGGTTTGACCTTTTGTGCTGGTGTGCAACTTAAGGAGAGGAGTTGAAAAAGCGTTTTTAGGACTTTTATAAAAAGCTTCTCTTGCAAGAGGATGTCAATTTCGCAGCTTTCGAAAGACGTTATGTTGTGGGTGGGATTTTGAAACGGAATGTAACAAACTATTTCAATGAAAACACTAGTCCAGTTCTTGTTGCAAACAAAGAACAGTCGAGATCGTTCTTGCCAACCAATCTCGACTGCATCTTAGCTACTGGAGATTAAAGATTTCTCGAGGATCTATATTCGTGAATCGTTTCGAGAATGTCTTTTTCGTTGGCAAGCTTGTC
>CAZPPD010000069.1:0-12974 GCA_964588185.1 uncultured Alcaligenaceae bacterium
TGGCCTTTTATCCGACGCATATTATCTATTTCCAAATGGAAAAGGAATTTCCTATTTCACTATATCAAATCGAAATCCTCATCTTCGATGACAAAATTGAGGTCGCTATTCTGCAAACCGCAGAGAAGAAGTTCGGCCTGGAATTCGTTATCCACTATTCCGTCATCCGAAACTCCAAAGAAACTTTTATTATCATCTCCATTAAAATCCAACCGAATGTAACTGAAACTGCCACTATCAAAACCTGGGGGAGGAGGAGTAGGCTGTGACCGGGAAAACTCCTCCTCCCGAAAACAGTGTAGACTTGCTTGATTCCCTCGAAACAAATATGGCGACTGAGGAACCAGAAGTCCAATGGGCAATGAGTTTTTGCGCTGGCCAAATTGGTGTGTTTGAACCAAAGCTCCGGTCCAGGTGCATAAAATTGGGAAAGACGGTTGGGCTCTCCAAGGACAACCTGTTGCTAAAAACTGCACCCCTTCGTACCTTCCTGAGTTTATCAGGATCGAAGTAGTTAAGCGTGAATAAGGGTGTACGCCAACGTTCGTCCTGAGTTGGGTTTAAGGAAATAGAATTTCTTTGGGGGTTTCATTGTCGAAATGGTTCTGATCTTGTAGTGCTTTGGACCCCTAACCGAAGAAAAATCGCATTCCGTTGGATGCTCCGGTGGGCCGCCAACCGGAGCACTTTACATTGCAAAGTCTGATATCTGAATTTGATGCCTCATCGATTCTGCTATCGGGACTTTCAATCCAAAAAAACATCCTTTTCTGTCGCAGTTGAGGTTGGTTTGTTGGGTTTCCCCTACGGGCAACATTTGCTTGTTGCTGTGTGATTGCTGATCATCCCCCCAAGTGGGGATTAGGAACTCTTTCCCCAGCAATCACTATCTTCAATCCATCTAAAATTCCAGTATAAAGGGAAATCCTATGTCTTTAAAAAAGTGGCTCTCTAATGTCATTTCCAAAAGCAACAAAAACAAATCCAACTCCAAGAATAACCAGACACGGAAACTAACATTGGAAGCCTTGGAGGATCGGGTCGTCCCTACGACTACATTATTTCTTGATTTTGGACAAAATTTTCCCGATGGAGGACTCCTCACGACTGTTGGGGAATTCCTCGACATTGACGAGGTGCGGGATGCTTCGAATCAGGTTGTGATGACCGGGCCGGATTTGACTGATGCCATCTATGGAAATCTTCCCACAACGGAACAGATTCGTTTGATAGGACCAGAAACATTGGTTAAAGATCCAGTTACAAATCAGGTTGGGGAATCCCAAGAAGAGAAAATCACAATTTCAATAACGGAGGTGCAAGAGGCTGGCGGGCCGATGGGCAGACATATTTTGCAACCTTTTGATATTGAGGTCAAAGAAACATCCGCCCAGTCCTTTAACCAAGTTCGCAATAGGTTGCGTCAAAACGATTTGGATAGCGACCCGGAAAAGAGCGGCAATCAAAACGGATCCGAATATGATGGTTTTGGGGAAAACGATGCCTATGTGATTGTCGGTCAGGTAAACAGAGCTTCCACTGGAACATCAATTGCGTCGGGAACGCAGGTTCTCGGCACTCAGGGTGGGACGGATCATCTGAGGCAAACCCCGACCAATTTGCTTGACGAAGTTGGGATTGTTTTCCTTGATGAGCATGTGAATACTATTCCCTACAGTTCAACCTTTAAAGAATTTCTAGTACATGAGGTTGCTTCAACGATAGTCCACGAAGCCCTTCATACTTTCGGATTGAACCATACCATCAACAAACCGAACACTCATGAATTTGAGTCCATTCTTGCATTAGGGGACCAGGTCGTAACCGGTTCGCCCAACGGTAACGCGATCACCCGCCAGATGGTCACTCGCTTCGAACTAACGGACCATCATGATGTAGGTAACATTGTCCATAACTACAATCAGATTGCCAATGACCCGGACATCGGTTTACGAGATGCCAACCGAAACAACATTCCCGACTTGGCCTATATCACTGGGACCGGGGGCGCGGACAAGATCACTGTCACGGCGGCGGGAGTTGACAATGCCGGCCGTACCAAATTAACGATTGAGGTTACCGCATACAAAGATTTTGTCGGGGATAATACCTTCAAGAAAGCGGACCCCGTGACCATAGTTGTCGGCAAAGACACCGAGGGAGTAATTCGGATTGATGCGGGTCCCGGCGACGACGAAATTTTTGTTGAGGACACAGTTACCACAACTGTCCTCATTTATGGGGGCGCGGGGTCGGACATAATTATCAGTGGCAGCGGCAATGATATCATCTACGGACAAGAGGGAGATGACATCATCAGTGGCGAAGCAGGGGCCGACGTGATTTATGGCGGCGCTGATGACGACCTAATCGACGGAGCCGATGGTAATGACACCCTCTCTGGTAATGCTGGCGACGACAAACTTGAAGGGGGAGATGGCTCGGATAAGGTCATGGGGGGAGAAGGAGATGACGAACTCCTGGGAGATAGTTTTGATCTACAGGAAGGAGTAAACGCTACCGATTACCTTTTGGGTGGACCTGGACAGGATACCCTGAATGGCGGTCCCGGCCAAGACATCATCTTTAACCTGACGCAGCAGGATAGTAATGTCTCGGATGGTGCAGATCTTGTCTTGGATGATAATGTCTTAATCAAGCCGCTTGCTCCGCCTAATATCTCCGATATTGACAAGGGAAGTGTTACCCAATCGGCATCCAACCTGGCCTCGGATCAGGTCAGCGTTCTTCGCAACGGGATCGACGATTTTGTACAAGTAATCGCCTCCATTAACACCAACCTGCCCGTGGGCGACGAGAAGGTTGGCACTCTGGTAAGCGATGCAATTTCCCGAGGGTTATCACTACAGGTAGGCGACTACTTTGACTCCACAGGCCAACCAACCGTTGAAGGGTTATTGGCGACTCTGCAGGCAGTCGATCAGGTCGGGGATTTACAGGTAGCCATTTCAATTCCGTCGGAACCTACCACGGCAAATGGGATTCGTTTCGAAGTTCAATTCCACGCCAAACGAACTACGACTACTACCCTGCGAAATCTAGGTGCTCATGCTCTAAACATTGTGGGGGCTCCTTCCGCTGACTCGACAGTTCCCCTGGAAGCCTATGTCGAGGTAAACGTTGTATTTGGCGTCGACTCCGGTGGCTCGTTCTATGTCGAGTTACCTGATAACCAGGTTACTTTGCAAACAAAGATCCAGGACACAAACATCAACATGCCGATGAGCTTAGGTCTGATCGGCGGCGAAATAGAGAACGGGATTGTCACCTATGACGGCAAGCTTACCATCAATCTTGACCACGAGGACGGTACGCGGCTAATACCTTCCAATGTGTTCAATGAAGACATGACTATTGACATGACGGGATCATTTGCGGCCGAGCTGCCATTCGAGGTGCAACTGCCCGGCTATACCGATTCCGGAGTCGTGACTGTCGTTCAATCGGATCTGTCCCAAATCGATGGCACGTCCGTTGAAATTCAAGGATCTGAAATCCTCGACCGACTGAGCAATGTCAACATTGGCGATTTCAAACAATGGTTGGAAGAGTTAACCCAGTGGCTCGAGTTTACAAACTCATTTGAAGGTCTGGATATCAAGTTACCGTTTGCTTCGAACACCAGTTTGAAAGACGTTGCGAACTATGGCCAGCAGTTTCGGGATACGGTCCTCAATGTAGTGACTACTGCTAAACAGTCGTTCTCTAACTTGCAGGATTATGTCAGCGGGCTAGTGGAATCGGCAACCAGCAACTCGGCTGTTCAACTCGACTTCAATCCATTGACACAGCAGCTCGATATAAAACTCGACCTGTCTCATTCAGCCAATCCGGTTTATGTACCCTTTGGTTGGGACATTGAGATCGGCGACCTGGTCGATGTCGTAATGTCGCCGAACGCACGCCTTGAGATTACCCCTGAGTTCTCTTCCAAATTAAACATCGGCATCGACCTTAGCCCTGCACCCGATTCCGTGACTCCTTTAAGTCGCTTCAGTATTTACGAGGGTGAATTTCAGGCAAAGCTCGTTTCCACTCCTAGGGATGTTACCGGTTCGGCCCGACTAGGCATCTTTGAAGTTGCCATAGAGGATGCTGCGGAACAAGGCTTGTCCGGTTCAGTTGAGGTCGGCGTCTCAGTGAACCTGGACAATGAGAGCGGCCGGATTGCGGATCTCGATGTGAGTCCCAATATCATCGGCACTGCCAATTTTGACCTCCCGGTACAATTCAAGACCACCTTTAGTGATATTCCGTTAGGAGAACTCTCGTTAGATTTCACCTGGGACGACGTGACTGATCCTTCCACCGCGACCCTCACAGGCCTGGAAGATGTCGATTTTTCAGCCATGGCGGAGGCGAGCACTATCCAACACCTCATCAGTGGACTTGGCCGAGTTGTTGATTTCTTGCGCGGGGTCCAAGATGCTCCTCCACTGCAGACGAAACTGCCTGTCCTCAATCGCAGTGTTGCCGATGTAATCGACATCGCCGGAAAGTTGGAGGCTTTCCACTCAGAGCTGGAAGCTAATCCGCCAATTACTATCGATGAGTTAATCCGGCGACTCAATATTGCGCTCGAGTCCGCTGCCACACAAGTTCGCTTCGCCAACGATGTTCTCGATTTCGATTTTGACTACAAAATATCCACAAAACATCACCTCGATCCTATCTTCGACATTGATAGTCTGGATGTTGGATTGCTTAGTGATTTTGTGGACCTTAATGCTTCCGCTCCTTTGACTGTGGAGGTCGGGGCTAAGGCTCAACTGGGACTGGCCATTGATCTGAACGATTCGGCGACGCCCTACATCAAGGACACCACCGGCATCACGATCGAGGCATTCTTGGATAGCCGAAACATTGAAATCGATGCGGCGATTGCCGGGCTTGGTGCGTTCATTCGCAATGGCCGGGTGCAACTTTTCCACGACACTAACGGCAACAACACCCTTGACTTCGACGCCAATGGAGAACCCATCGACGACAATGCTAGTTGGGGCATCCAGCTCAAGCCGAGTTCAACCGGCGGGCGGCATAAGCTGAGCGACATTGTAAACAACATGAGTGAATTTTTGAACTTTCCCGTCAAGGGCATGCTTGACTCCGAATTTCCAGTGTTTTTACCTACGGAAACAAATGAACTAGACCAACCTATTGTCTTCAAAATTCCAAATCTTGCTGAGTTCGGTACGACTCAGTTCTCCAGTCCCGACTTTGCTGAGGAAATTTCCAATCTCGATATCACAGACTTCATGACCTCCATCATTGATGGAGTGGACCGGGTCATCGGCATGTTGGAAGATGCCTTTTCCAGCCGCATCGCCAACAAGTTGCCGGTGATCGGAGATCACCTCGGAGATGCTGCAGAGTTCCTCAATGACCTGAGAACCAACTTTATTCAAAAGTTGGAGGAGAAGATCGAGAATGGCCAAGTTGTTACTTCCGAGTTGGTTCGGGAGGCACTGGTAGAGGCTTTTGGAGACGAGGGGATCGGATGGTTACGTGATATGAACAATGATGGTCAGAAGAATGAACTGGACATCGAATCCGCAACCGACCGCCTCGAGTTTCGTTTCCAACTAGAAGGGAACAAATCCTTTGTTGACCATCAACTTGACCTCGCTCTCGATGGACTTGGTCTGGATCTAGACGGCGTGGTTTCGCTCGATGTCGATTTTCAACTAGATGTCGGCTTTGGTGTCAACGCCGAGAAGGGATTCTACCTGTTGACCGACAAAGTTGACGATCCTGAATTGCAGGTCGAACTGAACGCCAAGCTTTCCGACCCCGATTCCAATTCCATTTTCCAAGCAGGAGGTAAACTCGGATTCCTGAAGATTGATGTGACCGATGTCCCCAATAGCGACGGTCAGTACAGTCACTTCACAGGAGCTTTTACGGTCGATTTCAAAGATCCTGGAACTACGCCGGATGCCCGGCTAACGCTAGGTGAACTCATCTCCAAACCGGACAAAGCTCTCGAAGCTCGTCTCGCGGCGGAGGCCGAGGTAACTTTTGATTTGATGGCTTCCTTCAATGGCAACATGAACTTGCCATCCCTGACAACGCAATTCTATTTGGATTGGGAGGTGGACACACTCTCGAGTACAGATGAGACCTTCGATGTCGGCTTCCGCAATATTGATTTCGATGTCAGCCAATTCATGGATGGCATTGTCAACCCGATCAAAACCATTGTTGAGAAGGCACTCAAACCCATTCTGCCGGTAATTGATGTGTTGACCACCCCTATTCCTGTTTTGGCTGACTTGGCTGACAAAGCCGGCTTGCCAGAAGACGATTTCACTTTGTTGGGCTTGGCCAAAACCGTGCTCAAGGTGGATATTCCGCCAGCGTTCGAAGAATTTGTGGACTTTATCAATATTATCCGGGACGGCAACTTGTCAGCACAAGCTCCAACGCTGCCGAACATTCCGGACCTGGAAATCAATGGCCTCGAGGCTCGCGATTCCCGCAAAGAAGGTAAACTTAAACCGGAAAATTCCAGCGGCGAGCAGCAAGCCGAGGAGGAGGAGGAAGACCAGCAAACTGGGTTTGCTTTCCCCATCAAAGACAACCCCACAGAGCTGTTCAAACTTATCCTAGGACAGGATACCGAACTTGTTACTTTCACATTGCCAAAACTGGACATTCCTTTCGAATTCGAGAAATTCTTCCCTATTCTTGGAATCCTGGGAGTAGAAGTTAAGGGCGAGATTGGCATCCGAGGCAATCTGTCCTTCGGTTATGACACACTTGGCATTCGTCAGTTTGCTGTCGGCGGTTTTTCTGATCCGGGTTTGATCCTCAACGGTTTCTATTTCAGCGACACCGAAAATGCCGATGGTAGTGGAAAGGACATCCCCGAACTAGAGGTTTATGGAGGTGCCAAGGCCTACGCCGCCTTGGATGCCAAAGTAGTTTCCGCAGGTGTAGGTGGTGGTTTAGAGGCATCCCTAGTAATGGATTTACGCGATCCGAACGAGGATGGTAAATTGCATCTGCAAGAACTCAAGGGCATCTTCGATCAGGACCAAATCTTCGGACGTTTGTTCGAGATCAAGGGTGAAGTTGCCGGAGAGTTTGAAGCTTTTGTAGAGGTGGACCTGGGATTAATTTCCGCTCGCAAGGAATTTGAGGTAACTCGAAAGACTCTTGGTTCCTGGACTATGGCTGGACCGGAAGAGGAGAATATTCCGGTCCTCGGTCAGGTGGAAAATGGTGTCCTACGCCTCAATGCCGGACCTCGAGCTGGAGAACGATTATTCCGCAATGCCGTCGATGAAGGAGAAAACATTACCATCAACCCGGGAGATGCTCCCGGATCGGTAGTCGTAGACTTCAATGGCGAATACCAACAGGAATTCACCGACGTACAACGAATCGTGGTCGATTCCGGTCAAGGAGATGACCGGATCGTAGTCAACTCTCTACTGGATGTTGAAGTCGAAATGCGCGGTGGCGAAGGAAATGATACCCTCCAAGGCGGTCTCGGCAAGGCCACACTTTATGGTGGTGCCGGCGATGATGTACTACACGCCGGTTGGAGAGATTCGAAGTTATTCGGAGACTCCGGCAACGACACCCTGTTTGGCGATGACGGATCTGATGATCTGCGGGGCGGATTCGGCGATGACGAAATTCACGGTGGCGATGGTGTGGACCGCATCGACGGTGGTTATGACAACGATGATCTTTACGGAGATGGCGGCGATGATACCATTACCGGGAGCTATGGCGATGACACCATCCACGGCGGTCAGGATGATGATGAAATCACCGGAGGTTTCGGAGATGATAATCTCCACGGAGATAGCGGCGAGGATGTGATCTACGGAAACCAAGGTGATGACAAGCTGTTTGGCGACGCCGGCGCGGATTCTTTGTTCGGCGAATTTGGTGACGACACGCTTTCCGGCGGTTCAGAAGCTGATTGGTTGGAAGGCGGCTTAGGTGCGGATAAACTGGCCGGCGACAATGGAAACGACCAACTCTTCGGTGGTGTCGGCAGCGATGTCCTCAAAGGTGGCACCGATGACGACCTGCTCGAAGGCGGTGTAGGCCATGACAAACTCATGGGGGATGCCGGTGAAGATGTCCTGAGAGGTGGTATCGGCAAGGACAAGCTGGAAGGTGGTGCAAACAATGACTACCTCGAGGGCGGCCATGACGCCGACCAACTGGAAGGTGGAACCGGCGGCGATACCTTGCTCGGAGAAGAAGGCGATGACCTGCTTTACGGCTTCGGGCCCGGCAATCAAATCCAAGAGGATGTTGATTCTCTGGTGGGGGGTTCCGGAGTCGACACCTTATACGGCGGTCGCGGCGATGATATACTTCGCGGAGAAGGCGGTGCCGATGAGGTCTATGGAGAGCAAGGAAATGACCGCATCCAATATTTTGCTCATCAGGCAGGAAGTACCGGAAACGACACCATCGAAGGGAATAGCGGTCTCGATACCATTGAGATTCTCGGGAGCGAAGAAGCTGATCATCTCGTCCTCAGCGAAGTTGGTGTCGACTCCACTGGCGACCAATCCATTTTCCAATTCTTAGTTCTGGATCCGCTTTCTCCGGATGCTGACAATCCGCTGTCAACATTTGTCTTTACTATGGCAAGCGCTCCGGGTCAGCGTGATGTCGAAGCTGTCCATGTGAGTGGTCTTGGCGGAGACGATCACATTGCCGCCGAGGGAATCCTTAATATCAATGCCCTGTCATTGGATGGCGGAGCAGATAATGATACCTTGCATGGCAGCGATGGCAACGATCACCTTTATGGGAATGACGGCGACGACCGCCTCTTTGGCCACGATGGCAACGATGTACTCGATGGTGGTGCGGGTCAGGATTTCCTTTTTGCCGGCGACGGGACCAATGCTTTGCAAGCCGGTGATACCGGGGATACCCTGATGGGTGGAACCGGGACGGATTTCCTCACAGGTGGAAACGGACCGGACTGGATCGATGCGGGCGGCGGCATATTTGGTGACATCATCCATGGTGCCGGCGGCAACGACACGCTCATAGGCAGCGATGGGCCGGATACCATCTACGGTTACGATGACTCGGGGACTATCCCTGAGGAGGACGACGATATCATCCTGGGCGGAGACGGCAGCGATGTCATTCACGGCGGACCTGGTAGTGACCTCATCGTTGGTGAATGGGGCCGGGATGTCCTCAATGGTGACAGCGGTATTGATGAGTTGTGGGCTTGGATAAACAATGACATTCGGGAACAACTCAATGCCAAAGTACTGTCCGACTTTGATCCAGAGGTTCAGCATCTGTTCCTGCTAACTCCAGCGCCTGAAATCACTACGCAAGCAGAGTTCGACCAGCTCAAGAGCGATAACGAACAATTAGTGGCCATTTTGCGGGCTGATCCGGCTACCCTTTCCGAGCAAGACCGTGCTATTCGGGACTCCAATGGTGATGATGTGGAAAATGTGGCCGCTACTTTGGAAGTCCAACTGGCTAGCGACCTGAACCTCGAACAAACCGTGTTTACCGATAGTGTCATTGGCGGTTCCGGAAGCGATAAGCTCCATGCCAGTCCGTTCCAGGATGTCCTCGAAGGTTCGGCAGACAACGACCAAATCATCGATTCGCCAACCAATCCATTCTTCATGAATGATGGAACAAGGATCGACGGCAATGCCGACAAGGTCAATGGCGGCAGCGGCAGCGACACCTATTTTGTGCATGGCACCGATCAGGACGATGTCATTCAAGTTGGCTTGGATGCTGTTTCTCGTGTGGTTGTCCAAAGTGGCGGTCGAACAACGGTGATTACCGGCGCTACTGCTTCCAGCGAAATTAACCGCCTGAACATTGAAGTGGCTGGTGTGATTGCCGGTGACGGCAACGATACCGTTACGGTCGACTTTGGAACCAATGCTGGAACAGAAGCCGGTGTCCACCTCGAAGGTGGTGTAGGTGATGATGTTCTGGACGCTGCGGGACTGCAGAATCATGCCACCTTGATTGGCGGGTCCGGCGACGACCTCCTCCTATCCGGGGATGGCAACGACTGCCTCGTTGGTGGTGCCGGCAACGCCGTGCTCCGCTCGGACGAGAAACAGAATCCTGGAGATGCCACCGAAGCTACTCCTAATGGTGTGGATGTTCTAATCGGCGGTTTTGGGGATGATATCCTGAGTGGTGGAGCCGGCACTGACACCATTTACGGAGACACGGAATATGGGTCCGGCTCTGGTTATGATCTGCTGGTGGAATCCATCGTCGAAAATGCCACGCTGTTCGGATCTACAACTTCCTCATCCCTTATCCAAAAGGATGTGATCGATAGCCTCTTCAGCATCGAAGGTGCCCAATTAACTGGCAGTGATGACGCCAATTCCATTTCAATTGCCGGAAGTTTCTTGGGAGATGTGACTCTCCAGGGCGGAGGTGGCAATGACACCCTTGCTGGTGGAGACGGCAACGACCTTATCAATGGTGGTTCAGGTCAGGACGTGCTTACTGGTCGAAACGGGGATGACATTCTGATTGGCGGAGACGACATTGATACCATCGATGAGTATTCGGAAAACGATGTCGTAGTTCGACCTGGAAAACTGCAAGCGCGAGGTATGGACACCTTCACTGAGGTGGAGAGAATCACCGTAACTGCGGGACACTCGGGAATTGTGATGGATGCCTCGCAAGCCCCATTTGGCATCACATTCCAAGGTGGGACTGGCGATGACACTATGTACGGTTCTGCCTACGACGACTCATTCACCGGTAGCTGGGGGGATGATTATCTTTCCGGCAACTATGGGAACGATACCTTGGCCGGTGACTATGGTAAGGACATTCTACGAGGCGGAAGTGGAGACGACTGGCTCGATGACTTTAGCCCTGGTTTCACGCTTTCCTTTGTCGAAGATCAGTTGGATTACCTGTATGGTGGAAGCGGAAATGACACCATTTACGGGGATTCTGGAAAGGATTATCTCTACGGGGAACAAGGAAATGACTATCTTCTAGCCGGTCCTGATTCCAGCTATCTGTCTGGATACGATGGCAACGATACGGTCCTTGGCAAATATGGCAACGACACCCTCTACGGCGGACCTGGAGACGACTACCTGGATGGGGGAACCGGCAACGATTCCATCATGGGAGATGCCGGAAACGATACCATCTATGGAGATTACATTTCCTATGCTCCTTGGAGCGGTGGAAACGACATCCTTCGTGGTGGGTCAGGAAGGGATACCATCTACGGTTGGGGTGGTAATGACACCATCTACGGTAACGATGATAACGATTACTTGGATGGTGGGTATGGGAACGACTGGATTTATGGAGATAACCACAACGATAGTCTCTACGGAGGGCATGGGGATGACTACCTCTTTGGTCTAAACGGTAACGATCGATTGTATGGTCAATCCGGCAATGACCACCTCGAAGGTAACGACGGCAAAGACAGGTTGTACGGTGGATCAAACAACGACCGCCTTTATGGCGGAGATGGCCAAGATTACCTTTACGGGGAAGACGGTTCCGACCGACTTGACGGGGGCAACGATTCCACCCGAGATTACCTCTACGGTGGAGACGACGCCGATACTTTTATCAACTACTATTACTATATGTACATCTTCAGACAATGGATGCGGATGGACCAGGACACCTTGGGTGATTACGACTGGGACCACGGCGAAGAAGACCGACTATATTTGTACTATCGTTGATAATCGGATCGTCAGAGATTAAATTCACATGAGCCATCTACGGGGTGGCTCTTTTTGTTTACGGTCACTAACTTGAGTGGAGTTTAATTTGTTCCTTTGCACATAATTCCAATGTTAATTTGAAACTTCCCTTGCCCACGCTGCAGAAAGGAAGTCGCAATGATACGGAACTGCGCAGTTTCTGAGGAAGTGAAGTAAATTTGGGCATTCAAACTTGGTCCGGAATCGTCATCTCTGGAATAAACCCTCCCTTTCCGGTCCTCCAAACGTAAATAGGTGTCAAATTCCTGGCTCTGCATGGTAATGAAATAAGAGGTGCCCTTGGTCAATGTTATTGGCAGAGCAACTTCCCTTTTCTTATCTGTCAAAGTTCCTGAAAACTTCTTAGTCGTTAGCAGTTCTTTTATTTGGATCAAATACGGTCCCTTCGCTTGATTTTTATAGGAGCTTGCGATTAGGCGATATTACCCAGTGGTTTCTGGGGTAAAAAGAATTGTTGCGTTGAGACCAGGGCCGGAATCATCATCCTGGGCCAATACTTTTCCTCGGTTGTCTTCGACAAACAGAAGGTTATCAAATAATCCACTTCTCATCTGAAGAGAGTATAATTTCCCAGAAATCAATTGAACTGTATGCGATTTATCACCCATTAGATTCCCAGTAAAAAAAGTGGTTGCCGAAGCCGGTTCTATTTTCTCCACCACTTTTAGCACTTTTTTAGCTTCATCCAACCGGCCTGCATCTAGATAGTTTGTAGCAACAATTAGCAACCCATCTTCACTCCTGGGCTGTTGGTCATCAAACTCCCGTACTCTTAACTGGTAATTACCGGCTCCTCTTTGTTTATAACTCGAAATAATAATTTGGTATTCGCCACTCTTAACGGGATATAAACGGAGATGGGAATTGTACCCTTCCCCTCCATCATCATTCTTTATCAAATGTAAATTCGAATCATCCCGAATCCGTAAAACAGGATCAAATTCTCGACTGGTTAAATCTAACAAATAGGTTTTCCCAGCAGTCATTTTCAACGTATGAACCCGCTCTTCATTTCTATCCTCTAATTTTCCATTTTTATATACCCGGTGAGGCATTGTGCGGTTGATTTTTTGCCTGGCTTTATCGATATCCTGCCACATCTTCTCAAAAAGTTTCCGGGTTTCTTTTGGTACCTTTGCTAATTCCAGATTCTTACGGATGCGATGATACCGTGGGTCTCTTCGCCAAGAATCAATT
>CAZPPD010000070.1:0-12955 GCA_964588185.1 uncultured Alcaligenaceae bacterium
AAAGCATATCCGCTACTTCGTGGAGTTGGCGTCCTTGCGAATCCCGTAAACGGTGAATGGCATCGACATGAACGAATCGGGATAAGAGCAAGGAGATATAGTCAACCAAGTTGGGGTCGCCTACGCCGAGCGCTTCCATAAAAGCACTTTCGGTGATTCCGGCGAACAAGCGACGTAGGGGATGGTGAGAATTATAGTACCACATAACGCTACCTCTCTCTATTCGCGGCCATAAACTTCCTTGTCAGGCCATCATCAGGTAATCATAGATTATCCTACACTAGAGTCAAACCAAAGCGGAGAGGAGAAGAGGGAATTTAAATCAGCAGGATCGTTATAATTCGTAAAGAAGCCCACGTCCTTAAACGGCCGCGGGCGAAAAACTTGCCTGAGCAAAAAGGTTTATTTTTTCGTTGCCATCGAACTTAACCCCCGCCGCCGGGAAAACCACCCGGAAAACCACCTTTCTTCTGCTTCTGGGTGGCTTTAAGGCGCAGGTCATATATTTCTTGTCGCCAGGCATTATATCGTTGCATTCGAGTTCGGCCTCGAGGAGTAGAGGGGGAGGAGTCGACCTGGCTGTTGCGGACAATCAGCTTTCCTTCCGGGGATAGTACCAGCAGATTGACAGCGGAGTTTTCCTCTCTCATGTTCGGCATTTTGTAATTAGGGCCGCCGACAAAATCAACCACAATGTTTGCCGGCTTTTTGTTGAAGTCGACCCCCACGGCATCGATTTCTTCTTTCTTCTCGAACCGCCGCCGAATCCGCTGCGGTTTCACTTTGAAGGACTCGGTATAAGGATCCCACTGCGGCATATCGGAATTGATCCTGCGGCCAATTGTTTCCCCGCGATGGACAATCAAGCGTTCGGCGATGACCCAATCTCCACACTCGAGATTGCCCCGGCCGCTGTCAAACTCTTCCACCCATTTGTGGATTTGAATGGCAGTGGAATCGTTGCCGGTAGATTCCAGATCCGCACCTCGGCTCAGGAATTGTTTGGCGGTTCGGGGATCCAGTTCATGCTGATCGACGACGTAATAATCATATTTTGAGGGGATGCTAACATTCTCGGGGACTTCCCACCATGGGGAATAAAGAACCGGAATGCTTGCCAAGGCTTCAAAGATAACCTTTTCCGGTTTTCCAAAGTTGGGGTTGGCAACCAAGACCCGGACCCGATACCGGTAAGATTTTCCCTGTTCGACACCGACATCAATAAAGCGAACTAAGGCTTTCGGAGTTGTTTCCGGTTCGGTGCCGGCATTTGGATTGCGCGGGTTGACTCCTTCGTTGCGGAAAACGCCGCCTTCAGTTCCACCCATGGGAGAAATACCGAGCCCTAATGAAGTCCCGCCTTGTTGCTCCTGCGGGCGGAAATTCCCTTCGACTCCTTTATCATCCGGGTCCGGCGGCAACTTGCCCATCGGATGGAAGGGATCAAATTCTCCGGACAATTTCTTCGCAAGTTCGGGATCCCCCTTGGCAAGGTCCTTCAACCGCAGATCGGCAATCTGCATTGGTTGGGTTTGGCCTTCCGGATTGGTTTCGCCGCCGCCGCCTCGGAGTCCCGGCAATCCGCCGCGAAGACCACCATTCGGATTTCTTACTTCCGGGTTTTGGTTTTGCAAATCGACGGTGACATCTTTAGGGACAATTTCTTCCAGCCGGAGCTTGGGATAAGAACCTTTAGCCAAGACCGGCAAGGGGGTGTTTAAACCGGGCCCCATGTACTCACCAAGTTTAGCGACATTGACTTTATCAAAAGGAGCATGGGTCAACAGGTCCTTGATCTCTTTGTGAACCTTGGCTTTGCCATCCTTGGTATCCATCTTGTAGAGATCGACAATATTGGTCAGGTCTTTCCATGTGGTATTGCCGTTGGGACCCACTTCGCCGCGCTGTACTTCCAAGCCCACAAATTTGGGCATAGCATTCGGAGTTGCCATCAATTCCGACAGCGAATTTTTCCGCAGCGATCGGCGGAACATTTCCACTTGTTCCCGATACGGGAAGGTGGCGGAAACCACAACCATCTTCACCGGTTCAATAAAATGAGCCATATCCGCCGCGGCACCGCCGGTTTCTCCCCCTCGAAATCCTTGGTTGCGGTTAAAGTTGGGATTTAAGTTATCCGCGGCCGCTTTGCGAACCTTGACGCGCTGCCCGGTGATTTCATCGAGTTGATAGACAAACACAGGTGCAAAAACGAGGTCCACTTGATATTGATCCCGGACATTCTTTGCCAAGCTGGCTACGGGGAAGATCGGCGGATTGCCCATCTTGCTTTCCCCTACGGCTTTGGGATCAAACCAGGAAATCATTTCAAACTTTTTTGGATTTTCCAGTTTCGACCATTCCGGAGTTTCCAAGGCGGCGATTTTGACTTTGTCGCCCGGTTGTGAGCCATCGATCATAAGGTTGCCGCTTTGCGCTGCTTTCTTGAGAGCATCGGCTTTGGAAGAGGAAGTTGCCGTGGTTAAAAGTGCCGACAAAAGAAACAAAACCGTAATCGCGGCAGCAATTCCCAAACCGACGCGTTCACCTTTTTCGATAAGGAATTGTTTAATCTTGGAAAAATCAACCTTGGATTTCTTCTTGGCCATGTTTGTCCCCTTATCTCGACAATAAATTTGCTTGTTATTTTAAAGCCGGCAGCCGTGTTCGCAATTCTGAATTTTTGCTTCAACTACTACCGGAGATAATATTGCCCTTACTGGGGAGTTCCTTCGCTACCTTCTCGGGGTGGATAGCGGTTATAGAGGGAAACTCTGCCGTAAATTACCAGTTCCATATTGGTTACCCGATCCTCTACTCCTTCCAGAGAGTCCGGGGAATATTCACCTTCTCTGCCGAAAGGCAAACCGGGCCGGAATTCCCCGCCCCCTTGAACCGGATCGGTAATTTCGGGAACCGGACGGACACTTCCCGGATATCGGTTCAAAAGAGTTTGCGTGGTCAAAAATCGGAGGTTGGAATCGGAAAAGGCAGCTTGAACCAATTCCACATGATCTTGGTCAACAATTAATACCACGCCCACCGGGACGCGGCGAGCTTGCGGAGTTAAATCGACGTAGCGGTTAAAATCGATCCCATTTGGAGAAATTCCACCGCCTTCTTCCGGAATAGGAGCCTGGCGTTCCAATCCCCCCATCGGCGAGGGCGCTTCGCCGGGAATGGCTCCAGGCGTTTCCGGGGCGGCCAGGTTTTTAAAGAAGGAATGTAATCCTTGTTTCAAGTACACCCGATGTGAAAGGGCGATGCCGCCTCCGGAAATATTACCGGTGGGAGTCACGCCTCCTCGAACATTCCGCTCACCACCGAATCGATTGGATTCGTTATCCGAGGTCGGCAAAATCGGTTTTCCACTGCCGATACAAATATGATCAATGCGTTTGACAGCAGCGGTTTCCCAGTTAAGAACCTGGGTTACTCCGTAGATTCCCTGCGGGTCATAACCGGTCCGAATTGGTTTGGTTATGTCGCGAGTTTTAAAGGGTTCCACCGGTTCACCTTCCACTTTAATCCTGGCCGGCTTCTCTTCGGGATGCAATTGAACCAGGAAGGAAATATCCAACCGCTGCCTGCGATTGAGGCGATTTTTCAATTTCATTTCCACTTGGTTTTGCGGAGTTAATTTGATTTGCATATTCCAATAAGGATTTTCAAAGGTGTAGGTGTTAAACCCTTCTCCACCCTTGCCATTAAAATCCGCGACATAATCGTTGGCCAAGCGAATCAGGCGATAAATCTCCCTTTGAATCCACAAATCTTCTTGAGCGGTCCAGGCTTCGGCGGACTCGGTCTTTTTGCTGGGAATCCAATCATGGGCCACATACGTCAAAAAGGGACTTCCCGCATCCGGAAACTTGTTTCTCGTGAAAGGCCAGTATTTGTTGCCTTGGCGAAGTTGAACCACTCCGTTGCCTTGAGGATCCACCGGCTGAACTTGTGCCAGAATATTGTGGATTTGCGATTTGTATTCCCGGTGAAAACGGGAAATTTCCGCTTTGGTCATCTTGTCGCCGAAGTATTTGCCGCGCTCAAAAGTGACTTTGACATGGTCTCCGACTTTTAGATCTTCGAAATAGATCTTCTTTCCCTGTTCGATTTTCGTATAGAGAAGGACTTCATGAGTCGCCTTTTTTTCTTCATCCTCACATTCGGGAGTCAAATAGTAATTTTGGTAGACGTAGGCCTCCGAACCGTCCTTCTTCTGCACCAGTAATTTGCCTTTGACAAAATCAGCGTTGGTTTCGAGGATCTTTCCCGCCAACACATTTTCCATTTTCGGTCCTTCGCCCTCCTTTGGTTCCATCGGATAAAAACCATCGGGGACAGGAGTATCCCGGTAGGCTTCAATCTTGACGGCAAAGCGGCCATCGGAAAACTGATATTCCCTCTCAAAAACTTGGGGCCAGGTAAATAAATTCTTCTGACTCTGCCAAGCTTTAATCCAGGTTTTGTCTTCCTGTGCTTCAAATTTTTCGGCTTTCTTCTTAGCAAATTCCACCCACTTGGGGCCCTTGGGATCACCCAAGGCTTCCAAGGCTTTTTTCTTCCCTTCCACCTTCTTCTTCTCAGTTTCGATGGCTCCGGAAACGGCGGTCACCAAAACGATGTAGGAGACAAAAAGTAAAGGGATGGAAAATACGAGCAGCAGCCAGAATTTATGCTTCTTTACAAAATCGGCATCAAAACTCATTGGAAAACCTTTTCTTTGCAAAGATGAGAGTTTTTACCCTGTATTAAAATTGTTGGGGAGCATCGGTTGTTTCATCTTCCCCAATGGTAGTCGGTTCTTGCCAAACAAATAGAACTACAAATTCCACCCTCGGTTGCTTGGGAACAACTTCGGTCGGTTTTTTGTTGGGATCATTGGGATCTTCTCCCCGCAAACCGCTAAGATCACCTTTGGGACGAACGTTAGGTGAAGGGGTCGGACGTTCGCCGCGGCCACCACCCCCACCGGCGCCGAAAGTGGCCCGAGCAATCTCCCCCAGTGGCGCCCAGTTTCCTTTGGGAGCCATTGCCATTTCCGGGGTCGGTACCGGAGTGGGTGCTCCCCCCCTTGGGGCTTGGGTTTCAGGGATGGCAGAGGCGGTAAGAACATTCGGCAGTTGGCTCTGATTCGCCAAATGAAGATAACCCGGTTCAGGGTCTTCGACTTTCTTGTCTTTGTACAAGAACACATAGCCGATATTTTTCTGAATCCGTTCCAGCATTTGCTTTTTCATTTCATCGTCGCCCGGCAGCGTAACCGGGTTTCGCAAGTTTTCCACGAAGGTTTCGACAATGAATTGGTCCACATTGCGGATGTTGAGTTCAAAATAGGTGTAGCCGCGGATTTCAAAAACCCAACCTTTTTCGGGCAACTTGTCTTTTTCCGTCTTGATGTACTTTAATTCCGTTGCCTCCTGAATCCCCCGTCCCTTGAGGACCGCTCCGGCGATATTCGGGAAAAAGGTTTCTTTCAAATTGTCGGAATACATGCAACCGATGCCTTCGATGTTGATTTGGATCAGGTTTTTCTTGATGTATTCCAAGTCTTTCTGTTCCTTTACCGGATCCCGTTTTTCCATGGGGTCCAGAAATTTCCGGGCATTCCACATACGGTAGGCCCGTTGGGCATCTTCGTTCTTGTCGTAATAAAGCCGGCGGATTTGCGGTTTGGAGGAGATTTGGGTCCCATCGGGTTGAGGAAGAGCGTGGTTGATGTAAGTGTAAAACAAATTCCAATTAAAGCGTTCCTCTACACCCGAGGCGATGCGATTCACCGCTATCTTGCTGTCCTTTGCTTTGTTTTCAAAATTCATGAACTGTGTGTCGAGCGTATTTTTTCGCTGGATAACTGCATCGGCGGCTTTGACCGCCTGATCGACTTCGGGATTTTTGTAAACCCGATATTGAATGCCCTTCTGAAAAGCCAACGAGCCGATGGCCAGGACCAGGGCTGCCGCCGCCGCAACTGCCCAGGGTTTCTTGGCCCGAATCATCCGCTCCCAGTGAATTTCATGGGGCAAAAGATTCGTTTGCAAACGCGACAAGTGATGCCCTTGCAATGCCAAACCGTAAGCTACCGCAAAACTCATCACATTTTCCGTGAATTGAGGAGCCTTGGTAACCTCTTCCCCGCCCAAGCGTTCAAACTTCTGCAGCTTGCGGACTTCCAAACCCAGCTTTTCCTGCAAAAATTTTTGCAAGCCCGGAAGCCGGAAGGCATTTCCCAAACCCACCATGTAGGTAACCGAAGCTTTTCGATGGGTGTTGGTGAAGTACCCCAGCGACCGTTGCACTTCATTCACGAAATCGTTGAGCACCGGCCGAAGAGCCGTTAATATTTTGCGCAGATCCGGGGATTTGATGGCATTGCGTTTAACGTGTTCTGCCTTGGCAAACGTCAGCTTCAGTTCTTTGGTCAAGGCTCGAGTGAAATGGTTGCCGCCCAAGGGAATCGGCCGTTGCCAGATTATCTTCTCACCATCCGTTATAACCAGGTTGGAATTGTCCGCCCCGATATCCAAGGCAACTATACATTCGGTTTCATCTTCATCATCTTCAGCCGGTGGTGTGTCTTTACCCTTGTTCAACAAATCATAACCGATAAAATTGCACAAAGCCAAGGGGGCCATCTGGATGATGTTAACCTCAACATTGACGTCCTTGTACTGCTCCAGCGCCCGGTAGACCATGTCCCGCTTCATAGCGAACAGACCGATTTCCGTTTCCAGAGCGAAACCGTCGGAAACCTCTCCTTCGCCCAGTTTTTGGTAATCCCAAACGACCTCTTCCAAAGGAAATGGGATTTGCTGCTTGGCTTCGAACTTCACAATGTCGTTGATTTTTTTCTCTTCGACGGGCGGTAATTTCACAAAACGAGCCAAACCACTTTGACCGGGAACGCTGATAACGACGGTGTCGCCTTTCAATGTGTTGCGCGACAGGAATTTTTCCAGGGCTTCGCGAGCCAACTGATCCGGGTCGGCATCCGGTTGGCTGAGGATTTTCGGGTGTTCTACGTAATCAAAAGCAGTCGCCGTCGGTTTGCCGTCTCTTAATTCCACGCGGATCGCTTTTAAAGCGCATTGTCCGAGGTCAATTCCCCAGATACCAGGAAGAGGTGTAGCCATACTTCTTTCTACTCCGAAGAAGGATGATGTTAATTTAACTGCTTCACGAAAGAAGCGGTGATTGGATCAACCAGTAAAGAGAATGATGCTTAGTTGAAATTTTAGCGTACCATGAAGAAAACACACCTGTCAATATTGTGGTATTTCTCCATAACTCCTAAATGAATGTCCCACTGCCAAATTCAATGAGACACTCCTAAATACTCCTAAATTGTAGAGACCGCAAATGATCAGTTTGGTTTCATTATATTTCCACGACTTCAGGACTAGTGCACAAAGATTTACATCCCCTACTCTTCTTCCAATTCCCACTGCAAGCCCATTTTCGCCAGTTCTTCGGGGGAATATTGCTGGAAATGTTGGAGGACGTAATCTCTGCCCCAATCCTCATTTTCTACGGCATCCAATGGAGGGAGTTCATGTCCAAATTGCCGGGAAATGATTTGGTAGGCTTCTTCCGTGGTCAGTTCATAGATCGAACGAAATTTCATATCCGGGAATTTTGTAGCTCTTTCCTGCGGTTCCCATAATAATTCGCCAATAGGAACCATAAATAACCTAGCTTATTGAATCAGGAAAGAATCATGATCCGAATAGCAATTCTAGCCGGTTTATCTTGTCTAACCATTCCTATCCAATTGCCGGGGCAGGAATTCAAAATCAATCGCATAACGCATGGTCCTATTCTCGGGCGTTTGAGTGCTCATGGCATTGGCATTTGGGTTCGAACCGAGCGGCCGGGAAGATTTCAAGTCGAATATTGGCCATCGCCGTTTGGAAGAGAAATCACGGTTTCGAGATTACAAACCACTTCTTGGGAAAGTGATAATACCGGGTGGATTCACCTCAAAGACCTCAAAGCCAATACCAAGTACAATTATCGGGTAATCCTGCCTAACTCCAAAGCTTCCAAATCAGGGACTTTCCATACCCTTCCTGATTCAAAACTAATGAAAAATCCCAAATTAAATCCCAAAGGGCTTTTTAACTTCAGCTTTGAGTATGCCTGCGGCAACAACCAAAACAAGGGACACAGCATTGGACCTTCGTTGCCGGCATTCAAAACCATGCTCAAGAAACTCAAGGACAAGATTGATTTTGCCATCCTCAACGGCGACTGGCTCTATGAAAACAGCCGGGAACACCAAGTGAAAGATTGGATGAAGCAGGTTGGGATCAAGTCGGAGAAGGACTTACCCAAGGTTGTCAAAGTGGCCCCGACTATGGTGGGAGTCTGGGAGAATTACAAGGTATTCCTGGAAAAAGGAAAGAACCTGGCCGAATGGCACCGGCATATCCCTTCGTTCTTTACTTATGATGATCACGAGATTCTGAATGATGTTTGGGGAGCCGGCGAGCCGGGTATAACGGAACGGCGGGCGGTCTTTCGCGATATTGGCGTCAAACCTTGGTACGATTATCTTGCTTGGAGTAACCCCACGAAATTTACGCAACCGGTTTTCTTCGGCAAAGCCAAAGTCAAAGCAGGATCGGACATCTTGGTTGACCCGGATGCCGACTTCAGCAAGCTGGATTTATCCCAAGCCGGCACTCTGCATATCCACTGGGGAACTCCGACGGCAGGAGTGAACGAGAATGAATTGGACGACCAACCTCCAGCAGAGAAGAATGCCGGGGTCTATGGCATCGCCAAAATATTGGACAAGCACCAGCTAAAGATTCATCCCACTCCGAAACATTCCAGTAAAGTCTCCTATTCCATCGGCCGCCGTTCGTATTTTCACAAGCGGATCAGTAATTGTGATTTCTTCTTCCTGGATACACGCGGCCACCGCGAAATGCACGACCTTGAACGGCGGGATAAGCCGGGAATTTCCATCCTCGGCAAGGACCAAAAGAAATGGCTTAAGGATGGAATAAAGAAGAGTGATGCGGATTTTATTTTTGTTATTTCTTCCGTGAACCTAATGATCCCTCATGTCGGCGGCGGCAAGGTGCGTCCTGAAAATAAAGATGATTCCTGGGCGGTGTTCCTGCAAGAACGCGATGAGCTCATCAAGTTCTGGGATGGCGTGAAACAACCGGTGTTTGTCCTTACGGGAGATTTGCACAACAGCTTTGCGATCCAGATTGCCGACAACGTTTGGGAGTTTGCTTCCGGGCCGCACAATTCCAACAATCACATTGTCTCAGACGAAGGCGGCCGCCCGGCCAATGGACCGTTTGATTCTTTCGGCCGGAAATGTAATATCCTCTGGTCTACCTATTACTTGAATGATGTCCCCCGGGATCAGTTACAACACCCGAATTATTGCGTGGTACAAGTGAATAACGTATTCAACAGCCCCAAGAAAGTGGATGAAAAACGCTGGGTAGCCTTTCCTCGGCCGCATGTGGTCTTTCAGTACTATGACGGACGAACAGGGGATTTGAAATACGCCCAATCGATCCCGGCGCGGTAGGTTGGGTCGGTAGGTTAAGTCTCCTGGCCCGACCCAATTGGATTGGACGAGTGAAGTTACGGACAATTCTGAGTAAAAAGCCACACCGACCCGAAGCGCCAGCGAAAGCGTGGTTCCCGGCTATCGGATACTTCGCTGGCACTTCGGGTTAGTGTGACTTTCATCTGTCGCGTAATTTCAAAACCCTGTCCATTATTGGACGGGCCAGAAGACCCGTCCTACCAATCGGTCTGCCTAATTCTCTTCGTACTGGGCAATGCGATTGACGGTTTCTTCCGAATCTAGCCCGGTATCGTCGGCAAAACGATATTCCATTAGGTAAGCATCTTCGCCGGAGTCATCGTAGAAACCACGCAAGACGCGCAAGGCACGAAAACCTTGCTTGCTGAAGAAGACTTGAGCGGCGAGGTTGGTTTCCCGAACTTCCAGGCTGATTCTTGTGCGGCGATGGCTGGACAATTTGCTGATGAGCTTTGCTACCATCTGGCTGCCCACTCCCAAGCGGCGAAAGCTGGGGTGAACGGCGAAGTTAAGGATATGCAGTTTGGATTTATGGAGTTCGTAAATCATAAACCCGACGACCTTTTCGCCACTCTCGGCTACCATGCCAATGCAGTTTCGTTGGCGTAGACAGCGAAGGAAATCCTCCTCTGTCCAGGCATAGTCGAAGCTTTGCTGCTCTATATTGAGAACTTCGGGCATATCGCGGCGAATCATCCAACGGATGTGAACCCGAACTTGTTGTTGTTCCGTACGACCCGTACTCATGACGGCTCCTCCACTCGCCACGGTGCGAAAAGCCCCCTCCGTGAGCGCTTCACGCTTCCGCTGTTCCTGGGAATACCAACCCCATTGACCAAGAAGTGCCAAAGCAGGAAATTGCAATCCCAGTGGCCCGTGACGATAATTATCGTCCTTGACTTACCGCCGGGATATTAGCAACAGACCCATTACTAGTAAAGTGCAAGACTCAGAGGTGTATTATTTTTTAGTTCTGTGGCGGGTTCCCTTGAACTTTGCCAACCAGAAACGTAATGGGGAATCCATTCCCCTGCAAAGGGCCTTCCAGGCCAAATCGCATTTAATCGCATTTGCTGCAGCAAAAAAGCATGATTAAAACATAGTAAGTTGCTCTGCCAACGGCCAAAAATTCTTAATCATTGTGATGTATATCGTGTTTTATGCTATTTATTACCAGCTGTATTCGCTCAATTTCCTCGCCTTGGTTCAGCTTCGCTCATCTTTGATTCACAGGGGACAGGCGATTATATCCTGCCTGGGTGGAAAAACCGTTCCCATTATCTTCCACAACCAAGTTGGCAGTCAGCCCTACCGGTTCGTGTCCCGATGCCTGAGCCGTTACTCGATTCAAAGCTTCTCCTGCCTTGCGGCCTTGAATTCGCAAACCAATCGCCCGGACTTGTCCCGGCATTACTCGTTCGATGGTCCATTCCACCCGATGGGTTCGAATGTCGTAGCGGCCACGATTGCTGGCAGCCACAAATTTCACTTCGGGAGGCAACTCTTCCACTACAACCACATTCTTCGCCGGTATCGGTCCTTGGTTGACTACCTCAATTCGGTATTCACTAACAACGCCACGTTTTAAAATCTGCGTCCCGGTTTTTTTCAATATCAATTTGGAATCGCCAACCACTTCCGTCTCGGCATAGGCGACCGCTTTGGCACCGGATTTGGACTCAATGGATACTTCTGCTGTGGCTTTTCTTCGCTTGACGGCAACAACATCCAATCCGATGGTTCGCGTTTGCCCCTGCTTGAGCAGATCCACGTCTGCCTCGATGTCAGTCCCTCTGGGATGCTTGAGTGAGCTTGGCAGTCTTACTTTTAGGAGGAGATCTTTGTAATCCCCGGGACCTTTGTTGCCAATCACAATCTTCAGAGTTGCTTTGTCCCCTATTCGGATCTTATCGGCAATCTTCGCAGCAATAGTTAGCGGTAGATCATAAATTGTTGTCTTCATCATATTAAAATAACGAATGCTCGCTGTCGCTTTCATGCGCATCTCCCCGGCTCGCAGGGGGCGCAGTTGAACTGTATAACGTTGCTGCTCTCCCGGGGAAAGGCTTTTTAGTCGCCAAACCAATTTCTCTTTGGAAACCACAGCCTTCGGTTCGGTTTCCACAACCACAGCCGTCTCGGGAATCAAATCTTCGACTACCAAATTGACCGCCGGTTGAGTGCCGGTATTTTCCACCAGAATGACATAAGATTCCGTTTGCCCCACATGGCCAATCTTGGGTCCGGTCTTCTGTAGCCGAATCGAAGCCAGATTAACTCCCGGGGATTTAGGCGATTCCGCTTTCGTGGAAGCAACTGGCGGCTCGGTTTTACCCACAATGGTTTTTCCGGGAGGAACCTCGATGAGCTTTGGTCCTTTATCGACGTCCGTCTTCTTGGAAGTCGAAGGAGTACCAACTATGCGAAACGCCTTGATGGACTGACTTGCGGGAGCTTTTTTCTTCGGTTTTTTTTGAATCCGCTTTTCCGGCACATCAGTATTTTTCGGAATCATCTTGGGCGGCGGATTATCCAAACCCCCTGCGTTTGCTCCCCAATTCGTAGGCCTTTGCTTGGGAACCATTTTGGGAGGCGGAATATCTAAGGACCTTGAATTCTTCCCCCAATCCACCGGATTCTCTTTTGGACCCGGCTTTGGCGAAGGAACATGAAAGCTTTTGTGGGGCTTTTCCCAACCACTTGGGATGTCTTTCGGTGAGTTACTCTTGGGTTGCTCTTGCACCGGAGAAAAATGCTTCGGCTGGGAAAATTTCTCGGGACGGCGGGCCGGCTTGGGCCCTACCGGTGGCGGTGGAACCTCATTCGCAGGTTTTCTTTGCGCCTTAATCTTTGGTTGAAATTGCTTTGGGGAAGGCTTGCTTATCTCTGTATCTGCAGGGGGTATTGGCTCGACCTTCGGCAGGTCAAGAGACTCAACTTTAGCCGGAGGCGGCGGCACCGGCGGCGGTCCCAACGGCAGGTCTTCCTTTTTTTCCTTCTCCTTGACAATGGTTTGGTAATGCGCCTGGATGACCTTGTGGGTTGCAAACGGATTGTCCGGAATTGTTTGAGAGGACGCTTGGTTTGTCGGTGGGGGGAGATCGGGACCTTCGGGCGTTGCGGTAAAAGGCTTGGGTTGGGTCTGCGCCTCCACGTCAGCCATCGAACTCAAAACTACCAGGATTCCTGAGAGAAGGCATCCCAGCCAATGTAGCTTGGTTTTGTCCACCATGACTTGCCCCTTTCTCCACCGCCTCCAAGCGATTAGAGCTGATAGCGCCCCCGATATTTTTCTGCCGGGTATTTCTCGGCGTTCTTTTCCATCTTGGCCTGAATCGTGGACGCCAGATCAATCCCCAAAGAATTGCAAAGACAAAA
>CAZPPD010000071.1:0-12910 GCA_964588185.1 uncultured Alcaligenaceae bacterium
GTGGGTGCAGATCGCCTAAAGATCGACTACAAAACCAAAACCTGCAAGGCAGGCAATGATACATTCAAAGCGGGGGACACCTTGACCCAGAACGGGACCAAGGGCTTAGTCTATCAGGGTGCATTGGATATGATCGATGCCACGGAAAATCCGCGCCTCAAGAACTTCATGGCACTCGTGGATAAACACCGTACCATGGGCGTCCGCACCAATGCCGACACTCCTGCGGATGCCAAGATTGCCCGCGAATTTGGGGCAGAGGGGATCGGATTGTTCCGCACCGAACACATGTTCTACGGCGAGGGCAGCGACGAAGCACTGTTCTGTCTCCGCAAAATGATCTTGTCCGAATCGGATGAGGAACGCAAGAAAGCCATTGACGAGCTGGAAAAATACGTAAAACGCGATGTCAAAGGCACAATGGAAGCGATGGCTCCCTATCCGGTGACCTTCCGCTTGCTGGATCCGCCGTTGCATGAGTTTGTACCGCAAGACCCTGCAAACCAAGCAGAAGTAGCCAAAGCTTTGGGCATTGACGTGGAAGCCGTTAAACAGCGCGGCGAAGCGTTGCACGAGACAAACCCCATGATGGGCCACCGCGGTGTTCGTC
This sequence comes from uncultured Alcaligenaceae bacterium, assembly GCA_964588185.1. Lineage (GTDB taxonomy): Bacteria > Planctomycetota > Planctomycetia > Gemmatales > Gemmataceae > CAZPPD01. The sequence continues at coordinate 611 of CAZPPD010000071.1, forward strand.
TGGGTGTGACTTACCCAGCCATCAGCGAGATGCAAATTAAAGCCATCCTGGAAGCTGCCGCCGAGTTGATCAAGTCCGGTGTCGATGCCAAACCGGAAATCATGGTTCCGGTTACCTGCGATGTCTCCGAATTGGATTTCACCCGAAAGATCTTCGACCAGGTCAAAGCGGAAGTTGAAAAAGCTGCCGGTACATCTCTCACCGTCCCCTATGGCACCATGATCGAAATTCCCCGCGCGGCTCTATTGGCAGACCAAATGGCCGAGTCGGCGGAGTTCTTTAGCTTTGGCACCAATGACCTGACGCAGATGACCTTCGGTTTCAGCCGCGATGACATTGGTGGTTTTATGCGGGAATATCTGGACAAGAATCTCCTGAAAGCCGATCCGTTCCAAACTATTGACATCGAAGGCGTTGGTCAGCTCATCAAGGTATGCGTCGAAAAAGGACGTGCTACCCGACCGGACCTGAAGGTTGGGATCTGCGGTGAGCAAGGTGGTGACCCTGCGTCCGTGGAATTCTTGTTCGGGGTCGGGTTGAACTACGTGAGCTGTTCGCCCTTCCGCGTGCCGATCGCTCGGCTGGCAGCGGCCCAATCGGCGCTTGCGGCGAAGAAGTAACGGCCAAGTCATTACGACAAGAAACAAAAAGCGGATTTGGGCTGGTTCCATTTCCGCTTTTTTCATCTAGGCCAAATTTCATCTCATCAATGGCTTCTATTCAGAATATGAGTTTGACGAAAAAATATATTGTTCAATATGCAAATCAACGAGCAGGACATTATCAAAAATTAATCTCGAAAAGAGCACAGCAACTTGGAATACCCAATCTAGCCATTGGCCTCGAAATGACCCGCGGCCAGATATTTAATCCGAATAGCATTCAGGGAGGTAGTTTGGATCAGTTTGGTATTGAGGTGGATGCTGGTATTTTTGTTCCCAAATGCATGGGCCCTAATGTCCTTTCCTGGAGCCAAGGAAGTATAGCGGATCGAATCGACGCAGTATTAGTTCACGAGTATGTCGAACATCAATTTGCAGTGGCAGCGGGAACCAACTGGGATATCGAAGTGTCTCATAATTTGGCACTTACATTGGACCCGATAATGGTAGAAAGATGGGAGTATTAAACCAAGCTGTAAAAATATTAGAGGAAATGGCAACGATTTCTTAAGGACCAATAATGTTACATTACTTGTCTCTTGGTCACTTTGATCCCGTGGAAATAAAAAAACGGCGGGCCATACTTACAATGCCACTTGATATGAATCTTGTTCGGAGATTACTGAGCCAGTTTGGTGAAAAGACACCCGATGGTCAATTTACTTTGGGTGGAAATTGAAGGAGGTTATGTAACCTGTCCTTGGTTACTTCCTAATCAGATTGCCCAAACCGTAAGATTTGCAGAGGCTTTAGTCTTGGAGACTAATTGTCAAATGGCTGACATAGGTTCTGGGAAAAATAATATCCATTGACAGTCTCAAAGAGGCTCCCTCTAACCAGGAAATTCAGAATCTGGTTAGTAAAGTTGGTTCAAAATTGAAATGGCCAGAGGATTTCTTCGAAAAAATTTGAAGCAAAAAGGCGTCCTTGTATTGCTAAGATCAGTGAAGAACGGCTGTTAATGTTCAGTCCATGGCATTTGGCAATTTGCCACCGGTATTGTTTTTATGATCTAGGCATCTAGAACTTCGCCTTAATCGATTGGAAAAAAAGTATTTCTTGGGTATTCGTTGAGGATCGATTAGTCGACTTGCCCTTAGAAGTTTAAGTTCCGCGCGACCGTCCAGATTTATGTACTCAATTCGGATCAAATGCCGATTACCGGCAATCAGTTCCACTTTGTTATCAATTGATTTTCGTAATCCTCCTGTGTGGATGATTCAGCCCCTGTTCTCGCTTTATTCCGGTGTGTGGAGTTGTTGATAGGTCCAGATTGAAGATCGGGCCTTGGTTGAAGGATGTCCATGCGGAAGATGCAATGAGAAATTTACCGAAGCTCTTCGACTTGCCATCAAAAACGATCCCTCAGGCCGAACTTCCTTCCCAATTCCGGAGAGCTTTCGTTGCAGTTTTGCTTCCCGCCGGCAAATCATCAAATGATAGGAGATAAACCTCCCGCCATTCTGCCCCGTGGCTTGAAAAGGAAGACAAATAGCTAAATAAAGAGCAATTCTTTTGGCTAACATCTATCGCGCTGATTTTTAAACTTCTATTTATGAGATCGAATCGGTCTTTAGATAGATTTTTCCTATAGTAACAGAAATATCTTATTCGATTTATACTGGTGAAAAATGCCGGGAACTTGGTCATCCACAACTATCGCAGGGAAAACCGCGGACGTTTTCCAATTCCCCGAATCTGAAAAGCCACGCTTCGGAATTCTTTACCTCCATCCTTACGGTTTGGAGACTCCAGCCGATAACGAAGTGTTTACCAAGATTTTCGAAGACCTAAAACTGGCAGTCGTATGTCCACATGGTCAACGAAGTTGGTGGGGAGATAAAATCTGCGGAGAATTTGATTCGACGGTCACTCCGGAAAAATATCTGCTGGAACAGGTCCTTCCCTATTTCAAGGAAACCTGGAATCTCCATCCTCGATCTATTGGACTTCTGGGAATCAGCATGGGAGGGCAAGGTGCCTTGCGGCTGGCCTTTAAGTATCCCAAAATGTTTCCGGTAGTAGCCGGGATTTCTTCCGCTATCGATTACCACGAACTCTACGGCACGGGAACTCCGCTGGATGACATGTACGACAGCAAAGAACAATGCCGGCAAGATACGGCCCTGATGCACTTGCCCCCTTACAACAGCCCACCACACATCTACTTTTGCATTGATCCCGCGGATATCGAATGGTATCGCGGCAATGACCGGCTGCACGAAAAAATGAACGCTTTGGGAGTCGAACACACCTGTGATCTCACTACCCAAGCGGGCGGTCATTCCTGGGAGTATTTCAACCATATGGCCGAACCCGCCATCCGGTTTATCTACCAAGGATTGGAACAGGAAAGCCTTCGGCTGTTGTAGAAGAGGAGCCCTCCGGCGTGAAAGTTTCGTTGATGGTTACTTGTTTAGGGGATGCCCTCTTCCCGGAGGTTGGCATTGCCACAGTAAAATTGTTGCATCGCCTGGGGATCGAGGTGGTATTTCCGCCCGCTCAAACCTGTTGTGGCCAACCTCAGTTTAACAGCGGCTTTCATGACCATGCCCGTCAACTGGCTAAACATACCATTGAGACATTCGCGGGTAAGGATAAAGTAGTTACTCCCTCCGGGTCTTGTGCCGCAATGGTCAAGTTAGAATTCCCGGAGTTATTCCACGATGACCCAAAGTGGAAATCAAGGGCCGAAGAACTGGCCAATCGCACGCATGAGCTTTCTGATTTCCTGGTAAATGTTCTGGGAATTGAAAATGTGAATGCCCACTATGAGGGCACGGTCACCTACCACATGGCTTGCCACTTACGGGGCATGGGACTTTTCGATGAGTCCCTACGATTGCTACGAAATGTAAAGGGATTGAACCTGGTTCCCCTGGAACGTAGCGATGAATGTTGTGGCTTTGGTGGTTCCTTCGCCGTCCGTTACCCGGGAATCAGTGGAGCTATGGTGCAAGACAAAGTCCGCTTCATCAATGAAACCGGTGCCGATGCAGTTGTGGCCACGGATAACGGGTGTCTGATGAATATTGCCGGCTGCCTTCGGCGGAAGGAATGTCCTGTTCGGCCGCTACATCTAGCACAGGTATTAGTGGAGGAATCCAAATAGGAATCCCTGAGCTCTACTTCAAAATTCTGAGGACATCATGAAATCACTTGTTTGTTCTGCCTGCCTTTTTCACCTAATTGTCCTCCCGGCCATCGGGCAGCCCCTTCCAGGGTTGGGTCAGCGAAATCACGACATAACTATCGATGATTACTTCACCCAAGCCGACCTTTTTTCCTGCCAAATCTCGCCGGATGGAAGGAACACTGCATACATTCAAGGAAGTTGGCAGAAATCCACCAATGACCGCAAAACCGATTTGTGGATTGTGTCCACCGAAAACAAACAAACCACCAAGCTCACTTTTGACCGGGCAAATGATCGCTCACCGCAATGGAGTTCTAATAGTCGGCATATCTATTTCCTGGGCAATCGAAAAAGAGCCGGAGAAAAACGCCCCCCCTTCGATGGCAGTACTCAGATCTGGAAAATTCCGGTGATTGGTGGGACTCCTACTGCTGTCACCCGTGTTCCCGCCGGAATCGAGCAGTTCCGCTTTTCCCCGGATGGGGAATCCATTTATTACCTTCGAGGCAATGAGGAGATTCACGGGGACTGGAAGAACCTTCGCAGCCAATTCAAGGACATTCAATACGGACATGGCAAAACCCGGTTTTCGCAGCTCTGGAAATTGGATCTGAAAACCTGGCGAGCCAAAAAGGTTCTCGACAAGAATATTGTGATTCGGGAATTCGCCATTTCTCCCAATGGCCGCACTATCGCAATGATTACTACTCCGGACCGCACGGTAGTCAGCTACGAGGGAAAATCTCGGGTGGTGTTCTTTGATTTGCGTGCCGAAAGCATAGTACAACTTCCTGACAAAGTGTTCAGAAAAGATGCCCCATCGCCTTATGGCTGGTTGGAATCGCTTGCCTGGTCATCCAAAGGGAATTGGCTGGCGTTTAATGTGGTTTTTGATGCGTATCCCAGTGAGGTCGTTGTTGCAAAAATGGATCAGCAACCGCCCCACGTATTCCTTTTGCCGCGAATGAAAGGAGTTTCTCTTCGAGGGTATGGTTCGCCTTTGGCCTGGCATCCGACAAAAGAAGAAATCTGCTTTCTAGGAGACCAAAAGGGACGCACTAGGGTTTATGGGGTTAGCAATTTTTCGGGAAAGAAAAAACCGGAATTTCATTGCTACACTGCCGGAGATTTTGTGGCGAGCGATTTCAATTTTTCCCAGGATGGCCGGCTCGGAATAATCATGAACAACACCAATCACCTTCCGGACATTTACCTTGGCGGAAAGAAGAAAATAGCTGGCACACCTGGGACCTGGCGAAGAAAGCCGGAACGCTTGACCTCGGTCAACCCCCAGGCTCGCACCTGGAAACTTCCGCAAATCTCGGTTGTTTCCTGGAAAGGTGCCAAGGGTGATCGAGTGGAAGGAATACTGGAATTACCGCCCGGATACCAACCTGGGAAAAAACTGCCGCTGGTAGTTCAAATTCACGGCGGCCCGACAACCTGCACTCCTTATTGCCTTCGCTTTTGGATTTATGGGCGAACTTTACTGGCAGCCAAAGGCTATGCGGTGCTTTGCCCGAACTATCGCGGGTCAACGGGGTATGGGGACGAGTTTCTAACAGACTTGGTTGGCAAAGAAAACAACATTGAAGTCGAAGACCTCTTAAAAGGCGTTGACGCAATGATTGACCGCGGTATTGCCGACCCGGAACGTCTTGCCGTGATGGGCTGGAGCAATGGCGGTTATCTAACCAATTGTTTGATCAGTAGGACCACTCGATTTAAGGCAGCAATAAGTGGGGCTTCCATTGTGGATGCCGTGATGGAATTCGGGGCCAACGATGAACCGGCGTATGCAATCGTCTTCAAGAAGGGCTTTCCTTGGAACAGTGCCAAATTTTATCACAAAGCCTCACCGACATATGATTTAAACAAGATAAAAACTCCCACCTTAATCCACGTCGGGGCAAAGGACGAACGCTGTCCACCCGGGCATAGCCGATTATTGTATCGGGCCTTAAAGCAATATCTGAAAGTTCCCACTGAACTGTTGGTCTACCCCGGGGAAGGTCATGGTCTCACCAAATACAACCACCGGCGGGCAAAGCTGGAATGGGATTTGGCTTGGCTGGATCGCTATGTCCTGGGAAAGAAAGGAAAATAACCCCGGGCATTTTTCCCTCCTATTTTTTTGACCTATATTTGAGATGGAAAAGGTACGCCCTTCCGTCTCGGCCACTTAGGAGGAGTAAAATGCGATGTAAAAGTTGTCAAACGATGCTCGGCGAAGCGGATACTGTTTGTCCCGGTTGCCACAATCCAGTTCCCCCAAAAGCAACTCATCTCGAATATTGGTTGGGCTGGATCTTCTTTTTTGGGATTTTAATTCCCATTTTTTATTACACCACCACGAGTATTCTCCGAGATGGTTCCTGGGGAAACCGGATGGTGATGATCATATTCAAGGGCATCGCGGTTGGAATTATTGCCCCGATTTGTGGAATTATTGGTTGCCTGATCGGGAGAGGATTATCCAGCGTTAGTCCTGATCGCTGGGCAGATTAGAATCCCAAATCAATTGATTAAGCCTTCTGGAAAACGCTGACGCCGCCACGTTTTTTCAACCGGCGTTCATTTCTCAGCCTTACTCTTCGTTTCTTGGCGGCTTTTGTGCGAGGACGTCTGCGCATAGGTTTCTCCTATCTTTGTTTTTTCATCAAAATTCTATTATCGGATATTTTACTTGAAAAACAATATTTCGGTGGGATTTGAAGGTTAGCTAAAGAATCTTGGCTATTTGTGCAGCCAATCGGGCATTTTCCCGAAGTAAAGCCTGGTTGGCCTTGAGGGATGAGCCCGAAGTTTCCCGGGCAAGTCCGGAAAGCAGGTAGGGAGTCAATTCTTTGCCCCGGATGCCCTTTTCACGGGCCTTTCCTTCCACCCTCTCCAATGCCTTGGCAAACAGGTTTCATCAACTTCGTATTCCTTCGGAATGGGTTGAGCCACCACAATGCCGGCCCCATTCAATTGCCAATGGGTCCGAATTACTTGGGAAATATTCTCCGGAGTCTCACACCTTCCCGAAACGGGCTGATGACTCGAGCGCAGGTAAAAGGCCGGGAAATCATCGGTTTGGTAACCGAGCACCGGCACCCCATGAGTCTCCAGGACTTCCAATGTCTTGGGAATATCCAATATGCTTTTCGCTCCGGCACAAAAGACGGCGACCGGTGTCCTAGCTAATTCCAGCAGATCTGCGGATACATCCCAGGAATCATCGGCATCCCGATGAACTCCGCCAATTCCCCCGGTGGCAAATATTCGTATCCCTGCTTTGTGAGCCAGAAACATGGTGGCGGATACGGTAGTGGCAGCTGTTCGTTTGGTGGCTGTGGCAAAGGCTAAATCTCTGGTTGCGGCTTTGAGTACTTCTTGCTCTTCAGCCAAAGAGCATAATTGTTTTTCATTCAGACCAACCACCGGTTCGCCCTGAACCACAGCAATTGTTGCCGGGACAGCATCATTCGCGCGGACAACTTGTTCCAATTCCCGTGCGACTTGTAAATTCAGTGGACGCGGCAAACCATGAGCGATCACCGTGGATTCCAATGCCACGATGGGTTGGCGAGAAGTTAATGCGTCTTGGACTTCCTCAGAAATGTGCAAGATATTGCCTTAGCTCTTTGTTTCACCTTAGTCATTCTCATATTTCATCAGGATTTCCTCTTCCGAGATACCCTCCATTCCCGGGAAGCCATTGCTGATGATCTTGTCGGCTAGAGTTCCCGCAGCCCGGAAATAACGATCCGTGGGACGCTCGCCGGTTAGCTTTCGGCGAAGGTCCTGACACAACATATCCGCGGATAACAAGGAGATCTCTTCCTTTTGCCGATGACCCCATAGGGCAGTCACTAACAGGACTACGGTGTCTTGAACTCGTTGCGATAGCTCTGCCATGCGGCATTGGCGATCTGCCAGTTTGAGCTGATGCTTTTGCATGGTCCCACTGATCTCCCCGGAGTATCGCTGGAACTGCCGCAATGCAAACGACACATGATCCTCCAGCCGGGGATCCATGCCTTCAATTTTTTGGTTGTCCCGGCTTTTAATTTTGTTGCCAACAAACCAACCGCCGTATGACGAAAGTTCTCGGCGAAGCTTCCAAAGATGAACCGGATTGGCCGGGCTGAAGGTTTTGATCTTCGCTTTTTGCAAGCGTTGGCCGATAGGTTCAAAGTATTTTTTACCGTGATCCTTTACCAAGGACTTGAAGAAGGCCATTCCCAACATCTCGCCCTCCCCTTCGTAAATGCAGGGAGCGAGATAATCATACACATTTTCTCCAAACAGATGTCCCTGGAGAAAAGATCTGCCGCCGTGGGTCTTCATAAACAATTCGATGGCGGCTTCCTTCAAAGCTTCGCTGCCAAAGATCTTGGCGACCACACATTCCAATTCGCCACGGTAACCTTGGTCGATCAGCCACGAACCCCAACTCACCAAGGCATCGGACCCGGCAATCAAACCGGCTAAGCGAGCAATGCGGCGTTTCACCAACTCCCGAGTGATGATCGGCTGACCATAAGTGCGGCGGAATTCGCTCCAAGGAATCAAATTGGTGAGCAGAACCCGCATACTTCCGGCTGCGGTCGCACACAAGGCAATGCGGCCCAGATTTAATCCGTGATATGCAATGGTTAATCCGTCTCCGACCGGTGGGGTCAGCAGATTTTCCTTGGGAACATGAAAGCGATTAAAACGCAGCCCGTTATTGTAGCCGTGCCGCAACGCGTAAAGGCCATAAGGTACAATTTGGAATTGTTCGTTTTCCTGGTCCGGCAATTCCGCTATCAATACTGCGGGTTTGCCCTCAAGCTTAACCACAATCCCGATCATTCTTCCGGGAATTGCGTTGGTGATGAACAGTTTTTCCCCGGTTATTTCAAAGGAATCGCCGGCCGGCTCCGCAGTGGTGCGGAGTGCGGTGAGGTCCGAACCGGCATTGGGTTCGGTTAAGGCAAAAGCGGATAAGGATTCCCCACTGGCGAGCTTGGGCAGGAATTTCTCCTTTTGCTCTGGCGTGCCGAAGGTATTTACCGGGTCTACTGCTCCGATACAACCATGAACGGAAGCCAACCCCGCGGTCATGGCATCGACCGTTGCCATTTTAGTCAAAAATGGGGCAAAGCGGGCAAACGGTGCTCCTTGTCCACCAAACTTGGTATCAATGAGCATTCCCCAATATCCTGCTTCACCGAGGTCGCTTAGAGTTTCTTTGGATACCTTTCCGTGCTCGTCAAAAAGCTTGCCCTCTTCCTTGCGGCGGCGAACGATGGCCAGGGATTTCTCCATGGATTCATCACAAGGTGCTGATTCCGGTAACTCCGGCGGCATGAATAAATCCAACGGAGTTTTGTTTTCCCAAACCGCCTTGTGAACCGGACTGTTGACGGTCTGATATTGCGGAGCGAATAAGGATTCCACTTGCTCATCGGCAAGGTCGACCGCTCCCATTCGCCGGGTTTCGTCTTCGGATTTTCCGCTCAGACGTAACGCTTCTTCAGCAAAGCTACGTTTTTGATTGGTATCGGGATGCATGGATGTGCTCATGGCAACCTCCTGTGATTGATTTGGTTGGAGAATCCTGTCTCCAGGGTGCCTCTTCTGTAAATTAGTTCCTTTTATATTCTACGCAATAGATGCGGAAAAATATTAAAATGGACATTTACTTTATTCAAGTTGACTAAGCAACAACTCCCGGAGTGCGGGTTAAACTGGTAAAATTGGGGCAAAGATCAGTTTACTTGGTGGAAAATAATGTCAGCATGCGACCAAGGATATATCTGTGATGTTTGCGGGGACGAGGTCGAGAACATTACTGATTCCGACTTGTATCTTCGATATGTAATGGGAGAAATCTCCCCTCTCCAGCTGCCCAACATGAACGAGCGGCATATTCGGTGTAACCCACCCACAGCCCAATATATTACCGATTCGGAATTTTCCCCCATTTTCTGCGAAGGGATATTTGCCAAGGAAAATCTCGATCCTGACTATGTAAAAGGCCAGGAAGAAATAGTCACTCGGGCATGGCGGCGATTGCAGGAAATTCCCGCTATGGGAATTGGGATTCCGGATTACCCATTAGCGGAAGTGAAAGAGGAATGGCGAAAGTCAATGGGGTAGAGAATCGGGCTCCTACAAAACCCTTTTCAGTTCTCGGAGGTCAAGATTACCGCCGGAGAGGATTCCCACCACGGTTTTGCCTTGCAACTTCCCCTTTGTTTTGATCGCCGCCGCTAAGGCAGCCGCCCCGGCTCCTTCGGCAAGATTATGCGTTTTGATTAGAAGCAACCGGATGGCCGAACGCATTTCCTCATCGCTTACTAACACCATGTCATGGACATATTTCCGCATGATTTCCATGGTTAACTCCGCCGGAGCACGCGTTGCCATTCCTTCAGCAAAGGTGTTTACCGAATTCGTGGTAATCGTTTTGCCTTCTCGCCAGGATTGCGAAACCGCCGGGCTGCCCTCAGCTTGAACCCCGATAATTTGCGTTTGGGGACTTCGCCGGGCTGTCACAATACTTGTCCCGCAAATGCCGCTCCCGAGTCCAACCGGGTTGAAAACAACATCCACTTGATCCAGTTGGTCGTAGATTTCCAAACCATACGTTCCCACCCCGGCGATTAAATCCGGTTCATTTGCCGAATGAACATAGCGAAGCTTCTCTTGAGCGCTGATGGATTCGCAATGTTCCTTGGCCTCGTCGTAGTCCTTTCCTTCTTCGATGATTTCCGCACCCAAAGCCCGCATGGATTCCACTTTGTCCGGGTTGTTAATGCACGGCACAACCAACACACAGCGTACCGAAAAAAGGCGACACGCATAGGCCAGGGACTGGCCGTGATTTCCGGTCGTGCAAGCAATAATTCCCCGGCGTTTGTGTTCCTGGGAGAGACGAGCAACCAGATTCAAACCGCCGCGAACTTTAAATGCAGTCGTAGGGGTGTGATTTTCGTGCTTTAGAAAGAAGCGGCAGCCTAATAATGAGGATAAAGCAGGCCATTCATAAAGCGGAGTCGGCAGCATATACCGGTGGACGATTTCCTTTGCAGAAATAACATCCGAATAAGAAGGCCATTGCATCTCTAATCCAGTACAAAGATTTCGATTTTATTAGCGAGAGATTCTTTCGAATTTGTCCGTTTACCCTAGCGAATAATAAGGTAACCCCTGATAATAACTTTGCTATCATTCAATAATCTATGAAAACCTTGATTATGGAAGAAAAAACAACTGCCCAAACTGAGGATCTAACCCCGGAAAAAGTCTTTCGGGAACACGCTCCCCGGGTTTACAACTTGGCGCGGCGCATGCTCGGCAATGACGCCGATGCAGAGGATGTCACCCAGGATGTACTCATGCAAGTGGTCCGAAAGCTGGATACTTTTCGCGGAGAAGCAAACTTCCCCACTTGGTTGCATCGGGTAACCGTAAATATGGCCCTGGCGCACCGGGGCAAACGGGCCAAGCGAGAGGAACGGGAAATCCACGATCCGCTGCAGCATTTCCAGGATAACGGCCACCACGGGAAAAAAGTCCATAACTGGGACATTGAGCCCGATAAACAAGCTATCAACCGGGAAACCCAAGAACTATTGGAAAACGCCATTGCCGATATGCCGGAGATTTACCGGGATGTCTATGTTCTGGCAGATGTAGAAGGATTACCAAACGCGGAGGTAGGAGAATTGCTCGGACTCAGTGTTCCGGCGGTGAAAAGCCGCCTGCACCGAGGCCGATTGTTACTACGAAATGCCTTGGCCCCCCATTTCGAGGAGATGAAAGCATAATGAACTGCAAAGAACTTGCCGAATTATTGCTCGAATTTGTCTCCGGGGAACTGGAAACGACCTATTGCCAGGAGATCGAGGAACATCTTTGTATTTGTCGGGAATGCAAAGCGTACGTGCATAGCTATAAGGTGACCATTACCATTTCCCGGAAACTGCCCAGACGAGAACTACCCAACAGTTTGCAAAAAAGGTTGGAGAATATGTTGAAAGAGATGCAGGATGGTTGATGTTGGACCCACCAATTCTTGAGATGTGGTTCTTCTTTTTTCTGGAAGTTTTCGAAACATCCTTGTTAATCTAATTTACTAGGACCTTGAAAGCGTTAAACAATATAGCCCAGGCTCGTCGCGAAGCGGCGCAGCCTGGGTTAAAAAAATACCCTTTTATTTATAACCCTGAAAGGGTTTCACAAACCCGCTTGGCTTTGATGTACCACCCTTTCAGGGTGGCTTGGTTTTTTTGCATTCCTTCCCAGCCACGCAGCTTTGCGGCAAGCCTGGACTTTGTTGCTTGACGCTTTTAGGGTTTTTTGTGGACAGATTTTGAAGAAGATGCCGTCATCGTTTCCGCCATTTCCACCGCAGCTTGATCTTCTCCTTGGGCCGAAGGGCCATCTTAACCTCCATGGTCGGATCTTCTGAACCGGGCAAGGTCGAAACTTCAAAAGCTTGCAGCATCGTAGCGGCAATTAAGGTCA
>CAZPPD010000072.1:0-12898 GCA_964588185.1 uncultured Alcaligenaceae bacterium
GCGGCGGTGGCCGGTAGAAGCCAATCTTGCCTTGTCAGCGGGAATTGGCGGCAAGAAGAAACTAGGAGCACGACCTGTCTTCGCGGCAAAGGTAAATATTGCCGGTGATAGTTATTGGCTGGATACCCATCCCAAAAAGGCCACCCATGCTACCTTTCGGATCAAACTCAAGACCGGTAAGGAGAAGCTGGAAACCTGGTTTTATGACAAAAACAGCCGCATTCTCTGCAGTGCCATCTACGTGAAACTCACCCGGTTGTCCGGAAAAGCAAAGCTGACACCGAAGATGCTAAAGAAAGGTAGTAGTCCGGGAAAGACTGCTGACTCCATTAGCCAAGCGCTCTTCCAGAAAATAAGCGTGGAGAATATCGAAGAGGAGGACATCCTCATCGCCGATTTTGAAAACGAGACCTACGGAAAGTGGAAAGTTACCGGAAAGGCTTTCGGACCCGGACCGGCAAAGGGTACCTTGCCCCGTCAAATGCCGGTTAGCGGTTATAAAGGCAAAAGGCTAGTCAATTCCTTCTACAAGGGAGATGGAACAACTGGGACCTTAACCTCCCCTCCCCTAAAAGTCGAACGAGACTACTTGACCTTTCTGATCGGTGGAGGTGGGCACAAAGGCAAAACCTGCATGAATCTGCTGCTGGACGGGGAGACAGTGCGAACTGCAGCAGGCCCAAATGTTCGTAGCGGAGGGAGTGAAGAACTCCAGCCTCATTATTGGGATGTCCGAAAACTGCGGGGCAAAACCGTCACGATTCAGATTGTGGACGCGGCTATTGGAGGATGGGGCCATATTAACATCGACCACATCGTTCAAAGTAACCAAAAACCCAAGCTGCCGGAATACCGCCCGTTCGAGAAAAAATTCGTGGTCGAAAAGAAGTACCTTATCATTCCAATCAAAAATGGCGCTAAGAAAACAGAGCTAACTTTAGAAATCAGCGGAAAACCTGTGCGCCGCTATGGAACTGAGCTAGCTACTAATCCCGATAATGTCGACTGGTACGCCTTCTTCACCATTGGCTCTTACAAAGATAAACCTGCACGAGTAATTGCAAATCGGGCTACTGAAAAAGGCTTCGACTTAGTGCGCCAAGCCGACAATGTTCCGGGATCCGAGAAGTGGTATTCCGAGGATCTCCGACCTCAATTCCATTTCTCGCAGAAGGTAGGCTGGAACAACGATCCCAACGGCATGGTTTACCTCGATGGTGAGTGGCATCTGTTTTTCCAGCACAATCCTGTTGGCTGGAGATGGGGCAACATGACCTGGGGCCATGCGGTGAGCAAGGACCTGGTTCATTGGAAACAACTGCCGAATGCACTATTTCCCGGAACTATGGCTCGAGGTGCCTGTTTCTCTGGTGGTGCGACGGTGGACTCAAAGAACACCAGTGGCTGGAAAACAGGCGACAATGATCTGCTCGTCGCTTTTCTTACGGACACCGGAGCCGGAGAAGCAGTGGCTTACAGCAATGACAAGGGACGCACTTTCACCTGGTATAAAGGCAATCCAGTGGTCAAACATAGTGGCCGCGATCCAAAGGTGATCTGGTATGAGTATGACAAGTCGGATACCCCGTTGAACGAAACGTCGAAGAAACTTGGCGGCCACTGGGTGATGGCCGTTTATGACCAACATCCGAAGTTCAAACGAAACATTGCCTTTTATACCTCAACCAACCTCAAGGAATGGCAGAAACGGAGTCATTTGCCGGGCTACTATGAGTGCCCGGAGATTTTCAACTTACCGGTAGATGGTAAAAAGGATGATGACCGCTGGGTTGTCTTTGCAGCCAACGCCAGGTACGCGGTCGGCAAATTTGATGGAAGGACTTTTTCCCCCGAGCACAAAGGGACGCACCAAGTTTACTACGGTCCCTACTATGCCTCACAACTTTTCGCCAATGCTCCGGAGGGGCGTAAGATCCAGATCGGCTGGGTCCGGCTTAACATGCCCGGTATGCCCTTTAACCAGACGTTTAGTTTTCCTCACGAGCTGACTCTGCGAAGTACCGACAAAGGAATTCGCCTGTTTGCCAAACCAGTGGAAGAAATCCAGCAAATCCACAAGAAGAAACACACGGCGAAATCGCAGAAGTTGGACGGCAAATCACCTGTCGACGTGGAGGTTTCGGGTGAACTCTTCGACATCCGAGCCACCTTTGAGCTTGGTGATGCCAAGAAGGTCGGTCTAAATATCGGCGGCAATGTGATTGCTTATGATGTGGCCGGCAAAAAACTAAATGGCGCTCCGATGCTGCCTAATGGCGGCCGAGTCTCTATGCAGGTTCTCGTGGATCGACCAATGATTGAAGTTTGTGGAAATGAAGGCGAAGTATACATAACTTCCGGGCGAAAGCAGAAAGGTAATGTCAAAGAGGTTCGGGCATTTGCGGAAGGACCCGGAGCGAGAATAGTCAACCTGGAAGTTAATGAACTGCGCTCTATCTGGAAAAAGTAAATGTAGTCTTTAAAGAACCTCGCGAATGTTTTATCCGCGAGGTTCTTTTGGCCGAAACCTTAGGTTACTTCTTGGCCACCACAAACAGCCGGTCGATCTCGGCATCCTTCATTTCTTCGACGCCGTTGTTTTGATCCAGCACCAGGGCAACTCCGCTAGGAGTGACCCAAACCATGTGGTTGGAGATGCTGAATATTTTTCGCGTTTCCGGGTGCCGTTCCAGGATGCGGAAGTAGGCATTGCTCATTGCCTTGACGTTGACGATCTTCCGTTTGGCATTGTAGGCCTCGTCAATCCAAACGCCTCCGACTTCCAAACAATTCCGGGTGCCGATCCAGCGTTGCGCGGTCTGCTTTAACTGGTTTTGGGAACGGAGCATGTTGGAATAGCAGGACAGCTCGAAGGCGATTTTCCCAGTTTGCACCGCATGCAAATTGCCGCGGCGTAATTCTTCCTCCGCTTTAATTTGCGCGTCAAAGTTTAGTTTCGCATCTCGAAGCTTCGACAAGTATCCGTCGCTTTTGTTTTGTTCTGCCAGCTTGGCTGCCTTATCCAAATCCTTGGCTGCCAGCTTGGTTCGCTTTTGGGCCGCCTCACCATTTTCCTTTTGCGTCTGCTTGATGAAATCGGCCACCGACTTTTTCTCTCCACTTGGGCTGGAAAGTCCAGGAGGCGGCACACCCGGCCCGCCTAATCCACCGCCCAGATTAAATCGAACGTTGGGCAATTTTCGATTGGCAGCACGACCGGCGACCGCTAACGGTTGGTCGGGCATAATCAGGAAACTCGTAAATGGTGTAGTAATGCTGTAGCGTTTTGCCAGCCGGACGACCTCATCCACCAGTTCTTTCTTCTTACCGTTAATGCGGATCTGGTCGAGCAGGTAACCTACCTTGCGGCGTGCCCATAGGTGCTCCAGGAACTCTTTAGGATCTTCCGTTTTCTTTGGAAAACTGAGGTGATATTCGTACTCCTTAGCTTCTTTGCCGGCGTTGCCTGTCAACTTGATCGTTGCCTGTCCATCACCAGTATAACGTCCGAAAACCACCAGTTGAGTGCCGTGGAACAAGTCCGGCAATTGTGGCGGGTAGACCTCGGAAAGCTTTACGCCATCGCTGACAGCCAGCTTGAGGTTTGTCAGGACCGGATTGCGGATCTTGGCATACAGACTGCTAATTTTCGTTTCGATGTCATCCCGTTCCCGAACGTAAGTACTCAATGCTCGGCTTTCTTCGGCGATCTGATCCAGCATGGTTGCGTTGACGTCATTACCCACGCCGAAAGTGAAGATGCGAGTGTTGGCCGTATTCTTACCAAGCACGGTCTCTTGAATCTTCTTGGGATCGGTTTCACCGATGGTCGGTTGTCCGTCAGTAAAGAAGATAACAGTAAATGGCCGGCTGCGGTCCCCGTGACGCATCTCCAGAGCCATTAACAGGGCATCTTGAATGCAGGTACCGCCGGATGCTTGCAACTTGTCGACCCAGCGGAGGGCTTCCGCCACCTTGGTTTTCGATGCCTCCTGCAGTGCATCGGCATAACGGTTGGCAACCGTGGAGAAATTGACGATGCCGAACCGGTCTTGATCTCGCAGTTTGCTCAGGCAGAATTTCAGGGCATTGCGGGCCTGAATGATGCGTTTTCCTCGCATACTACCCGAAGTGTCCAACACCAGTACGATGTCTCGAGGTACCTGCTGTTTTTTCGATAGTTCTTCACGGGGTGATGCCAGCAACATGAAAAAGCCGGGAGAACCGGGTACAGGGCGATGGGCAAGGGTTGTCAAACCTACATCATTGCTGTCCGCGCTGTAAAACAACTGAAAATTGCGATCCAACAGGGCTTCATTTTTCTCGAACCGAATATGGGCCTGGTGATCGTTAGGCCTTGTCGTGGAAATCGCATGAGTGGGGCTGTAAATATTTTGAATGGAATGTTGTGATTTCAAATGGACATCAATGGTGAACTTTTCAAGGGTACGGATTGCCTTGCCGTCGGTTTTAAGCGGGTAAACGTATTCGACGATGCCTTGGTCGGCCTTTGCCACCGACGTATAACTCAGCGTAACT
Source organism: uncultured Alcaligenaceae bacterium (assembly GCA_964588185.1). Classification (GTDB taxonomy): domain Bacteria; phylum Planctomycetota; class Planctomycetia; order Gemmatales; family Gemmataceae; genus CAZPPD01. Next base: position 4,540 of record CAZPPD010000072.1, read on the forward strand.
TTCAGATCACTTTTCGGCATCACGGGGAATACCCGAACCCGAAACAGGTTGTTGTCCATATATTCCAAAAGCCCGGGGTCCTGTGTCCGCCGTAGAATCTCAGTGTAGATTTTTTTCGCTTTTTTCGAGTCGATCATCTCTCCAGGTACTTCCGTGCCATTAACCCACATAGAAAACCGCCGGACACTTGCTCCCTCAGGAACCGGGAAAACGTAGGTGGCTTCCAGGCGGCGATCGGTATGATTGCGGAACGTTTGTTCCAGCTTGGTGACAGCCACTTGATCCTCAATGGAAATGTTGACCTTATGGTTCAACATGGCCAAAGGCGGTAGCTCTTTTTCCTTGGGGATAAGAATCCCAGCGGCTTGAGTAGTCCCAGTACTAACCAGGACCAGCAGTGCGACTGCAAATAGACGTTGCATATTTGACCCCTTTCCTTGATGGCAGAATGTTTTCACACCAAGAAGACGAAACGAAAAAAGGGACAGTTTTAAGGAACGGCAAACTTGTTGGGATTGGTGATCGTCTTGTTTGTGGATGCACCTAAACGGAGGGATTATTATGCGCTATGCTTTAGCTTTGGGATTGGGCTTGGCGATCGTCTCTACACCAACCGCTTGGCCCCAAAAAAAATCGGAGAAGACGCCCGAATTACCCGATTCGGTGGTAAAAAGCGCTAACAAAGGCTTGGTCTGGCTTGCCAAGAATCAATCGAAAGATGGTTCGTGGGGAAAACAGTATACAATTGCGGTGACAAGCTTTGCCTGCCTTGCCTATCTGTCCAGTTGTGATGAACCTTTTGACAGCGGGCATTCTCAAACATTGACCAAAGGACTTAAGTTCCTTTTAAGCAAACAGAGCGAAGGAAAATTTCCCACCCAAGGACATTCTTGGATTCATGGACAAGGATTTGCCACTTTGGCTTTGTCTGAGGCATATGGCCGATCCCTGTTCTGCAAAACGAAACCGGATATTGATGTAAAAAAAATCCAAGAGGTCGTTGCTCAGGCAGTTAAGGTCATCAGCCAAAATCAATCAACCTCAGGCGGTTGGTGGTACACTCCCGGGGCTAAAAGTCAGCATGAAGGGTCCACCACAGTGTGCGCAGTACAAGCGTTGGTGTCGGCAAGCAATTACGGCATTGAAATCGACAACGAGGCTTTGGACCGTGGTTTCGAATACCTGAAAAAGTGCCAGAACCCCGATGGCGGTTTTGACTACAGCCTTGGCCCTGGCACTACCAGCATGAAAGAAGGAACCGCAGGGGGCGTGTCAACATTGGGATTGATGAGAAAGTTCGACTTCACAGTTATGGTGAAAGGGTACCAGTTTCTCAACAAGTATACTCCAAAGGGTATTGCTAATAGCTTCCCTTTTTACGGCCATTTTTATGGGACAATGGGCATGCACCTGCTTTGGCAGGAATACAAGGCCGCCAAAAGCTATCGTGAAAACACCCAGAAATACATTTCCGGGGTCCAAAAGCAACTAATAAGTTGGCAGGCAAAGGACGGGTCCTGGCCGCTCCGGGGATGGGTTCAGAATCGAGAAAACAAGGGATTTTCCACGGCATGGGCAACTCTCGCTTTGTATGTTCCTGAAGCGCGCCTCAGTATTTACAATCGAGAACCACCGGAATTACCAAAAGGCGGAAAATAAAGAATTTGCTGAACAACCCAAGTCCATCAGGGATTGAACTCTCTTAGCAAAAGGTGCGCCGAGTTATTGAACTCACCGCACTCGGATTATCTTCGTATCCGATTCCAAATTAATCAAAAGTTTTGTTTCGAATTCCTTCCCTTCAAATGTTATCCTTAAAATCCGCTATTAGAATCCTACCTCCAACCCCTACCTCAACTTTGGTTCTAACCAATGTTTGATTTATTTGGTTTCTAATGGAAAACGATGCCCATCTATGAAGTTAGGTGGTTTACTGTAGCATCGTTGCCGTCATTTACATCGCACCCTACTGGGACAACTTATTTGCAATTACCCCAAGACTAAGGAGTGGCCATGACGAAAAAACTAACAATGATTTTGTTAATCGCTTTGACAGTTTTCGCCTCCGGTATATCGGCAAAAGAGGGAGAGAATCCTGTTCCCAAATTGTTGCAGAATCTTGAGAGTGACAATGTAAATGTGGCTGCAGCAGCCGCGCGGTCGTTGGGTGTAATCTTCGCACCGGGAGGCAAGACCAAAGAAGATCCCAATCCGGTGATCGCCAAGCTGATCGAGCAGCTTGACTCGCCTCGCGGGGCCGACCTGAGAGAGCAGGCTGCCTGGGCTTTGGGGGAAATCCGTGCGGAAAAAGCAATCGAACCGCTAAAAAAAGCTATGGATGACGAAGACGTCCATGTGGCAATGGCTGCCGGCACTGCGATTGCCAAAGCCGCTCCGGCAGACGAGGCCCGGAAATACTTGATCGAACGCGGCAGTGATAAGAGCGAATCGGTAAAAGTGGGAGCGTATTACGGTCTAGCTCCGATCGCGAAAGCAGAGGATGCTGATTTCCTGGTGAAAGGGCTGGGGGTTGATAACTGGCGTGTGCAAAAAGCGGCAATCGAAGGGTTGGAACGAGCTGTGCGGGCCGGGGCCAAGCTGGAACCGAAGACTTACGATGCGGTAGCTGCTGTATTGGGCAACGAGATCATTAATGCGTCAAACGCAGCGGTTTACTTCCTTTCGAACCTGCGGAACCGAGAGTGCATCCGAACAACTATTGCTGCAGCAAACCTGCGCGGAGATGGCGGCAAGGATGATACCACTTGGCGGACCCGTGCTGCTGCGCTGCGGACCTTAGATCGAATGGGGTGGCCCATCATTGGCGAGGCGCTGCCGGCTATTATTCGGAATCTGGGTGATCCAATCGCCAACGTTCAAAACCGGGCCCGCAATATCCTCTACCGAAGTGAAAAAGACCGCTACCTGCCATTTCGTGACCTGTACCCAAAATTGCTCACCGAGTTGGAACAGGCCGAGCCCTTGTGGATGCGAGCAGGTATCATGCGTGAAATGCGCGGCGAAGTCCCCCGACAGTTTGCCTCTCGGGTGGGAAAAGTGGCTGCTGCTACCTTAAAGGAGGCCTTGGAGGATAAATCGCAATGGCCGGCACGAGCGTATGCTTTGCAACTATTGGGGAAAAGCGGTACGACGACCAACATTGAAATGATCGCCAGTTGCGTGGCTGACGACGTACCCAATGTGCGGCAAAACGCGGGAAAGGCGCTCGAGCAACTAGCCCATTTGTGCTCACCTGAGCTACAAGCAAAAGTTCCACCTGTGCTGATGCCTCTGTTAACAAATCCTACGGACTGGAGAAAAACAGCTATTGCTGCCCGTAGCGTCGGGTTCTTTCCTACCTCTAAAACGGCTTCACCGCTTACCCAATTGCTTAGCCACAGTGTGATCAACGTTAAGGAAGGCGCCGCTGACGCTCTTTCCCGGATGGTGCGCAACGACAAAGAACTGCGTCCATCAATCGAGAAATTGGTCCACACCAAGCTCGCTGCCGATAAACAATCTTGGGAGTATGGGCCGCAAGTAATCGGTACCCTCGGTGATCCAAAGGGGATTCCCCTTCTGATTCCCATTCTGCAACAAGGCAACTGGAGGGCTCAGACCAATGCAGCTCTTGCGGTAGCCAAGATTGGCGCCCACGAGAAACTGGAGAACAAGGAGCTTTCCGAGACGCTGATCAAGGTTGCCCAAAGCGAAGTCCTTCAGGTCCAGGATGCGGCAAACAAAGCCCTGCGGTATTTGGTAAAGACCAAGTAAGTTTAATAAAGATTCATCAGTACATGCTTTCGGGCAGGATAACGAGATGCAAAGGAGTAGACGCCCGGCCCGAAAGCATACCCTAATGCCAATCAACAAAATAGTTGGGCTTAGTTGGTAGATTGCAGCAGGTTCTGGCAGTAATCTGCCAGCCGTTTTCCGGCGATATCATCATCCAGAAAGTTTTCGCAATAGTTTTTGAGTCGCAATAATTCCTCTCGCATGGCAATTTTATCTGCTTTTCTGGTTGTATGAGCTGATACCTTTTCCAGTACTTTGATGAGGTGTTCCAAGATCGTTTCATTGGTTTTGCCATAATGAACTATCAATCGGAAGGCTTTTGGAAGGATGAGGTTGAAACTGATTGGTTTGGTGACGATTCGAACAACGCCTTTTTCGTCTCTTTTTTCCGGAGAAGGAGCATTTCTGTTCGCGAGATCTATTAAGGACGAGCCCAGGTAATCGATGCAGGTCATAGCCGTGAACGGGTCATTGATTCCCGGTGATAACGCTCGAACTCCTATTTCAACCACCTCATTGACCGCACATTCCAGATCTTGTCGTGGAGTTCGGGTATTTCCGGTTATGAAGCAGGCTTGGAGCGATGCTACTTCGAAAGCATCCCATTCGGATTTGTTCCAGATATGCAAAACTTCCTGCGTAGGAGAGAGAAAGGACCCAGGACTAGGAATTAAGTACCCGACAAAGTCTCCTTGGCATGCCATGTGGACAAGCTGGTCAAAGTTGATCGCCTGCAGGTATCCTGTAGTTTGGCATTTAATCTTTTTCGCGGGATTACCTTTTTCCTTTAGCCAGTTTTCATAGTCAAAATCAGCTTCCTCTTCGCAAGCAGCCTTCCTCGGTGAATATAGTCGGTCAACGGTGTCTTGGAGATCATTTGCAACACTTCGGACTAAGTTGGGAGCTTGAAACCGGCGGGATATGTTGTGAAGTAAGATAACAAACATTCCTAAGCTTGCTACTGCCAGGAATATACCAAGTGCCACAGACAGATGAGGAACAAACACCCTCTCATTTGTATCCACGACCAGGCGAAGGACAAGTAAACAATAAAGGCTAGTCGCGACCAGGAACCCTAATGTGAAATGAGTAACGGTGTTTTCCATGTACTGCCGCAGCAGCCTTGAACCAAATTGGTTTGCCGTGTTGGTCAACGCCACCACCGTTATTGAAAAAACCACTCCGGTTACCGTAATCATGGCACCGGCAATGGAAGAAAGACTCAGCCGGGCAGCTTCCGGTGTGGAAACGATGCTTTCAAAACTGTTATCCTCGAGAAATTGATCCAGCTCAGGGAGAAGCCAAGCCAAAAAGAAAGCGGCCAATGTTAGTAGCGCAGGAACAGTCCAAAAAGAGGTGCGGATTTCATCCCACCAATTGATCAGCCAGGTTTTCATAACAAATTCCGCAAACGATCGATAAATTTTTCTCGCGTAACACTGTCTTTTCGGAAAATGGCCTGGCTATTTTCTTCCAGCCATTGCCTGTCCTGAGAACTGATTTCCTGGTCGGTAACTATGATCACCGGAATTTCCTTCCATTGCGGTTTATCTCGGATGGTGTGCAAAACCTCAAATCCATTCGTTTGAGGCATGGCCAATTCCAACAGGATGAGGTCCGGGATGTGGTTTTCCAGTTGCTCGAAGGCTTGTTTCCCACCGTAGGCTTCCGTTATAGTTAGTCCCTCCTGCCCCAATAACTCCCGGATAAATATCCGGAATTGTTCATTGTTGTTATCAACTATCAAAACACTTTTCCCAGGCAGGAACAGCTCCGGCAATGCTGACCGGAGTCGCTCAATGAGGCATTCTTTGTCCAAGGGTTTGACAAACCAATCGATGATCTCCCATTCTTTTAGCTCATCCTTCCCTTCCAGCACACTTACTACCACAACGGGGATTCGAGCTGTTTCCGGTTGGCTCTTTAGTTGGTGCAGTACCTCCCACCCATTCACTCCCGGAAGTCGCAGGTCCAGCAGAATCAACTGTGGATTATTATCTCTGGCTTCGTTCAAGCCGCCGGGACCGTCAAAAGCAGAAGCAGTTTGCAGCCCCGCCTCCTCCAACCAATCCGAAAGCAATTTGTTAGTCGGACGATGGTCATCAATAACGAGGGCTAAAGGCCGTTGACTTTTGTCTGAGGATTCCCCTTCTTCTACCTCGACTCTTGAGATTTGCGTTCCGGTTTTCTTTTCATCCTCACCTGCACCGGACAAAATGGATTCAGGGCTGCCATCAGGCAACTCCAAAGGAATCGCAAAGGAAAATGTACTCCCTTCACCCAGCTCACTTGTGAACCAGAATTGTCCTCCCATCATTTCCACCAGACGGCGGCTAAGAGCCAAGCCCAAGCCCGTTCCTTCGGTGGTTTTTGAGGGATCCGAGGCGACTTGAAAAAACTCGGTTCCAAGTTTTTCCTGATCTTTTTTGGATATGCCGATGCCGGTATCCTGCACATCAATCCGCAAACCGTCTGCTTGCTGGTGCGAGGCCAACGGAGCTTCACGGGTCGGTGTTTCCACCCAATGACAACGAACGGAGACATTTCCCCCGGAAGGAGTAAACTTAATCGCATTGGAAATCAGGTTATACAGGATTTGCTTAAAGCGAGCCAAGTCTGTGTTAATGATTTCCTTCGGATTAGGAACCACGGATTTTATGTCGATATCTTTATTGAGGGCAATGGTCCTCAACGTGGAGATGATCTGATCCACGGTTTCCCCAACGTGGACCGGTTCGGAAGTTAAATTAAGCCTGCCGACTTCAACTTTGGACAAATCCAATATGTCATTAATGAGAGTCAGTAAATGTTCACCGGCTTCGATAACATCCGATAGGTAATCCTGCTGTTTTTCATTCAGGTTGCCAAACCGTTGGGTCATCAGCATCTTCGACATGCCGATAATGGCATTCAATGGGGTCCGCAATTCGTGGCTCATTTTTGCCAGGAATTCACTCTTCGCCCGACTGGCGGACTCCGCAGTTTCTTTCTCCCTTTTCAGCTTCTCTTCTTGTTTCCGCTCAGTGATGTCGATGCAGATACGGACCCATTCTGTGACATCTCCCCGGGAATCAAAAATCGGCACACTGCGGCAATGGAAATCCCGATAATCTCCCTTTGCGCCTCGAATCCGAAATTCGTTCTCATCGTATTTTTTTCCAGAAACCACTTCTTCCCAATGGTCTACAAAACGGTCGCGGTCATCAGGGTGAATGGCTTTCAGCCAGCCATCGCCAACGATCTCCTCCGGTTGCTGTCCTGTTAAGGCGCACCAATTGGTCATGTCGTTGTTTTTCCCATCTGCTGTGGTGGTCCAGAGCAAGTGCGTGGTCGTTCCAACTACCGTTCGGTATCGGAGTTCGCTGCCTTCCAATAGAGCAGTCCGTTCCGCCAGTGCCAAACCCATTAGATTAAATCCGCGGATCAGCTCTTTTACTTCTCTTGGTCCATGGGGAATAAGAGTTTCAAACCTACCTTCGCTGATACTGGCAACGGCACCATTGAGTTGGCTGAGGGGATAGGTAATACTTCGGGTGAGTGCCTGGGTCACAAAAATGGAAAGGACGATGCTGACCAGGACAGTTACGAGAATTGCGATCGTGCTTTCACGAGTTTTTTGGAGAACTTCTTCCCGGTTTTCTTTTAGTTCCTTGATCTCCATTTCCTTGAGAGAATCCGCCTCAATTCGAATCAACTTGATTAGCTCGACTCCACGCTCCAGATTTGTTTTTTCGAAGATCTCCTGAAAAAAATCTTTGAGTCCGTCTCCCTTCGGACGTTTTTGCCAAAATTCAAAGCTTGGCTCCGCGTTTTTACACCACTCTTGCCCTAATTCTTCGATTTTCGCTACCAGTTTCCGGTGTGGATCCTTGCTCCTTTTTAAGGAAGCCAAATCCGCGAAAAATTCCTCCTGCCTTCTGGTATACATCTTTTTAAATTCCGGTTTTCCGGATAAGTGATGCCCTCTTTTAGCAGCCACCATCGCCTCGAAGCTTTCTTTCATGTCATGGATTTTCGAAAGGTATTGCTCTGCCTGTTGCTCGCGTTCGAGCGATTCCATGAATCTTTGGATCAAAAAATAGGTAACGACTGCAGCGGTCAAAAAAAAGATGAGGGGTACTACTGTACCAAGCAAAAGTCGAAACCACAGGGAATTGAAGAAGGCTTTAACCATTGCAAAAACTTCTCAGCTATCGGAAGAGGCCTTGGCAGCGAGTTGTTGCATTCGCTCTGCAAAGAGGATCGGGTCTTCAGTGATTGGTTTGGTTATATATTCGGTGCAGCCGGCTTTTAGAGCCTGGTCGATATTTTCCTTCATGGCATGAGCCGAGACTGCGACCAAAGTAATATTTTTGGTAGCGGAGTTCTTTTTGAGTTGCCGTGCAAATGTGGTTCCGTCCATTCCGGGAAGTTGCATATCCAAGAGGATCAGGTCCGGTTTATTTTCCTTCAAGATTTCTTCTGCTTGTTCGGCTGATTCTGCAACCAGAACTTCGAAATGAATTTCCAGAATGTCTCGGAGAAGTTTCAGATTCATAGGGTTGTCTTCGATAATTAATGCAGT
>CAZPPD010000073.1:0-12717 GCA_964588185.1 uncultured Alcaligenaceae bacterium
GGTGAACTTATCGCTGACGGTTAAAACCCGGGCCTGTTCAGGGGCCAGCCACAACGGGAATGCTCCGGCAAAATGCTCAATCAAGATCCCCATGAAGCGTTCCATGGATCCAAACGGGGCTCGATGAATCATCACCGGACGGTGCGGTTGATTGTCCGGGCCGATGTATTCCAGTTCAAAGCACTTTGGTAAATTGTAATCCAATTGCACGGTCCCCAGTTGCCATTCGCGGCCGATACAATCGCGAACCACGAAATCGATCTTGGGACCGTAAAATGCAGCCTCCCCTTCCTCAGCGGTGTAATTCATTCCCATGCTGCTGACAATGTTGACCAATATTTTCTGCGCCAGTTCCCAATCCGCATCCGTGCCGACATATTTATCGCTATTGGGGTCCCGCAGCCCCACGCGGACGCGGTAATCGTTTAATCCGAGGCTGGAAAGCACGAACAGGACCAATTCAATATTGGATCGCATCTCACTTTCAATTTGATCCGGGGTCAGAAACAAGTGCGCGTCGTCTTGAGTAAACCCGCGTACCCGAGTCATGCCCGATAGCTCGCCGGTTTGCTCGTAGCGATACACGGTGCCGAATTCCGCCAAACGCACCGGCAAATCGCGGTAACTACGTTGATCAGCTTTGTAGATCTGAATGTGGTGCGGGCAATTCATCGGCTTGAGGAGATAGCCTTCTTGTTCGGACAGCCAATGCAGCAATGCCTTGGCTCGATCTTCTGCATTTTTCTTCTCCTTGTAATCCGGGACTTCCACGTTCATGGTCTGCAGGACTTCAAAGACAAACTTGTGAACCGCTTCGAGCTTTTCTTCCTGCGTTGAAGCTTCCGCATAGCCAGGCACATCGAATTGAGTTGTCCGCATGTACTCCACCATGTCGAGTTCTTTGTCCTCGTCGAGGATTCCGGCGGCCAAACGGTGTTGTGCTAAGTCCAGGACCGATGCCGCCGGATGCTGGTACATGGGCGGATACTGGGAATCCCGATAATACGGGAAGTGGCCGCTGGTGCGGTATAGTTCCAAGCGACCGATATGGGGCGAGTAAACCGGTTCATAGCCTCGCTTCATTAGCTCCTCGCGGATGAAGCTTTCGAGCAGGTGGCGTATCGTAGCTCCTTTGGGCATCCACAAAATTAAACCGCTGCCGGCAATTTGGGAGATGGTGAAGAGGCGCAGTTGTTTGCCAAGGACGCGGTGATCGCGTTTCTTGGCTTCTTCCAATTGTTGGAGATAAGTGTCCAGATCTTTTTGGTTGAAGAAGGCAGTACCATATAATCGCTGGAGTTGCTTGCGGGTGGAATCATTTTTCCAGTAAGCTCCGGCAATACTAAGCACCTTACAAGCTCCGATTTTGCCGGCATGAGGTAAATGAGGACCACGGCACAGATCCACAAATTCCCCTTGGCGATAGAAGCTGACGGTTTCTTCGTCCTTCAGGGAATCCTCAATGTGTTCCACCTTGTAATCCTGGTCCATATCGTGGACCAAAGTGCGGGCATCAGGGGTAGCGCGTTCGAAGCGTTCAAAAGGTTCGGCTCCTTTGATTATCTTCTTCATTTCCGCTTCAATCTTGGGAAAATCCTCTTCGCTGATCGGCGGAGACACATCGATGTCATAGTAATAACCACTTTCAATTGCCGGTCCAAAGGCCAACTTAACTTTGGGAAACAAACGCATCACGGCACGGGCCATCACATGAGCGCAACTATGACGCAGGACAGCCAAGGATTCTTCATCCTTTTCAGTGAGGATTTGAAATTCGTGGTCACCATTTTCTGCGGGCAATTCCCGGTCCAAATCAACAACATTGCCGTTAAACTTCGCGGCCACAGCATCTTTGGCAAGCCGCTTGCCGATTGATTCCGCGATTTGGCGAGGACTGGTTCCGGGAGAAACCTCACGGGTGGAACCATCCGGTAGGCGAAGAGTGAGCATTGGGGAGTTTTCCTTTTTCTCTATTCAATCCAAAGTACAATGCCTTGGTATTTCACTCCAAAAATCTCCGTAGCAATTATTCTTCCAGCAGCAACGCTTTCATATTCCGTTTGTAAGCTTCGACACCCGGTTGGCCGTAAGGGTTCACACCCAATAATCGGCCTTCGACTACTGTAGCCAGCATCAACATCTGCAAGAGTTGCCCTAAGGTGTGCTCGGAAAGTCCGGGAAGAATCAGGTCTGCCGTTGGCCGGGCGCAATCATCGTATGCCAGATTGGTGCCTCGAAGCGCGGCGTCCAAGATGTCGGGAAGTCCCTTGCGGCTGAATTGGTTTAGGTCATCAGCATCATTGTCTGCCATTCCCACCATAATGGGTGGAGTGCGGGTCGTCCGAATTACCAGGTTATTAATGACTTTGTCCCGGCTGCCTTCTTGGTGCTGCTGTCCCCGAGAATGAAGGTCTCTGGTTTGCACAGCAGTTATGGGTGTAGACCCGGAATTTTGTTTGCCGAGACTTTCCGCCAACAGTTGGTCGTACCAGAAGCCCAGCGCCTCCAATTTTTGCGACCACACCGACAGGACACGCGTAGGTTTGGCTTTTCGAGTCGCCATCAGATAATTTATCGCGGCGAACTGGAGGACCGGATTATGTTCGAACCCTTGTTCCAAAAAGCGGCGGGTCATCGCAGACGCACCCAATAACAAGGCTCGAATATCCAAGCCCATGACGGCTGCCGGAAACAGGCCTACCGGAGTGAAAATGGAGAAACGGCCGCCGACATCGTCCGGGATGGTGAAAATCTGCTCTTCGGGTATTCCTTCGGAATTGCACAAATCCCGAAGCTTGCCGGTGGACCCGGTGATTGGTATCACCAATTCCTTGAGCCGAGGGGAATGGAGACCGTAATATTCCGCAGCTTCCCGGCGAAGGGCCCGAAATGCCGCGGCAGTTTCCAGAGTGCCGCCGGATTTACTGATGACAACCATGCCCCAGCGTTCTTCCCGCATTTCGGGTTCCACACAGGTGGTTTGTAGCAGGTCCATTAATTCCTGGAGCGAATCATTATCGACATTATTGCCGGCAAAGTAGATGCGCGGAATTCCCAATCGGGCATCGGGGGGCAGTTCATTGTGATACTGGGGCTTCAGGGCTTCGAACAAGGCCCGCATTCCCATGTAAGAACCACCGATTCCCAGGACAACCACCCGGTCCACTTGTTCCCTCAGGCGAGTGGCCTGGGCCAGAATACGAGCCAGTTCACTGGCATCTTTTTTACGGCGATGTTGGTCCAAATATTTCTGGGGCAGATCAATAAAACCGGAATCCAAGGGCAGAGATTCCTGAGGGACCTGGCTTATATCTCTTTCGGCAGCCACTTGACTGCGGACTTGCATTAATCGGGGAATCAGTTCCCGAACTTCTTCGGGGTGCAAATAATGTTTGGCCCGCAATTCCGCCGCCGGCGTCCAATCTTCCAGCGGAGCAATCATGAGCCCATGGTATTGGTAAAGGATGGATTCATCAGGTAATTGCATAATGCACCCCAAAAGTATCACTTTGTAAACAAATTGCCTTCTCGTTCCTAAAAGAATATACCTTCTTTATCTCTCCTTGTTCAGTTACTGTACTGTTCTGTTCCCTTTCGGTAAACTCCACACTATGAACATTCACAACTTAATCCGCGAAATACGTGAAAACAATGAATCCAAAATTGTTCTGTTGGTTGCCGACGGTCTCGGGGGACTGCCCTTGGAACCAAGTGGAAAAACGGAATTGGAGACGGCCAAAACTCCTAATTTTGATGCTTGCGTCCGGGAAGGCACTTGCGGCATGAGCGTTCCGGTATTGCCGGGGATTACCCCGGGAAGCGGCCCCGGGCATTTGGGGTTGTTCGGCTATGACCCGTTGGAATACCGCATCGGGCGGGGGATCCTGGAAGCCCTGGGCATCAACTTTGAGGTCGGTCCCAAAGATGTCGCGATTCGCGGCAATTTCTGCACGGTGGATAGTGAAGGCAAGATTACCGATCGCCGGGCAGGACGCCCCCCAACGGAACGCTGTGTGGAAATGTGTACCAAGATGCGGGATATCGAAGTTCCCGGAGTAGAGGTCTTCGTCGAACCGGTTCGCGAACATCGGTTTGTTCTAGTCGTTCGCGGGGAAAATCTTGGCGATGCCGTTAATGATACCGATCCCCAGCAAGTGGGGGCCAAACCTCTGGAAGCCAAAGGCAGTGATGCCGAATCCCAAAATACGGCCAAGGCAATCAATCATTTTGTCTCCGAAGCGGGAAAGCTTCTCAAAGACGATGCTCCCACGAATATGGTGACACTCCGGGGGTTCGCTCGCTATCCCAAAATTGAAACCTTCCAAGAATTGTACGGATTGCGTTCAGCTGCCCTGGCGGTCTACCCAATGTATAAAGGGTTGGCCCGATTAGTCGGCATGGACATCTTGGATTGTGGGACGACATTAGAAAGCCAAATGGAGACGTTGAAGAAGGTCTGGAATGATTTCGACTTCTTCTTCATTCACTTCAAATACACCGACAGTACCGGCGAAGACGGTAATTTTGCAGCCAAAGTGGAAATGACGGAAAAATTGGATGCACAAGTCCCAAAGATTAGAGCATTGAACCCGGATGTGCTAGTGGTAACAGGGGATCACAGCTCCCCTAGTAAACTCCGTAGCCACAGCTGGCACCCGGTTCCCACACTATTGCTCGCGGATTCCTGTCGGGTGGATCCGGTAACCGAATTTGGCGAATCTGGCTGTATGGTCGGGGGCCTTGGACAATTCCCAGCCATGTATCTAATGACTTTGGCCATGGCTCACGCCGGCCGGTTAGGAAAATATGGTGCTTAGGTGTAGAGAATTACCCAGCTTTACGAGGGAGAGTGAGGATTTGTTTTTCTTCCTTGTTTGCTTTGGAACGATCCGGAATCAGCCTCAACAAGGCTGGCAGAAAGACCAGGGCGGTAACCATGCAACAGGCAACACCTACCGTAAGTAATAAACCCAGTCCTGCTAATCCACGGTGGTGAGAAATCATTAAAGTCCCGAAGCCCAGGATGGTGGTCAAAGCGGCAACCATAATGCCTCTACCCGTGCAGTAGGTTAGGGCATAAGGCTTGCCTCGTTTGCGGCTGATGTAGTCGTGAAGGACGTGGACCCCATTGTCGGCCCCAACTCCAAGAATCAAAGGTAAGGCAATAATATTTGCCGGGTTCAGGGGCAATCCAAAGAGTCCCATTATCCCGAGAGAAAGAATTATCCCAATAAATAGCGGTGACAAAGCCACAAGGGTGTGGCCGACATTGCGAAAATCCAACAGTAAAACCACAACCATGGCAAAGAATGCATAGATGGCAGCCCACTTAAATCCTTCCCGCATTGAAACTAAACCGGCCAAAGTCGAAAACGGTTTCCCGGTTGCCTCAGGGTCGACTTGTTGAATCTGGTCGACAAATTCCGACAAGTGATCGAACTCCCAAAGAGACCCCTTGCCAAATACTTTGACCAGCCATTTGCCGCTTCTGCCGACATGGCGTTCGCGCAGACCTTGGGGAAGATCTTGAACCGTTATAGCTTTGGGCGCAGAGACATCCCGGAGCCTATGGAGGTCCTCGGCAAGATCTCGCACCAGGTATTGTTCGAATAAGCGGATCCGTTTGGCCACGAGTTTTGGATCCGTCTGATTAATGCGATCTTGCAATCGCATTAAGCTGGTTCGTAAGCGCGTGACAATTTCCTTTTTCCCCATCGTCCCTATGGGATCTAATGCCAAAAGAGCCTCATCGATCTGCCGATCTAGTTTGACCGGATCCGGTAAATCTCGTGTAATGAGTTGCCCGCGCTTGGGGAGATTCTGAAGGCGACTCTGAATGTCTTTGAGCAATACTACTTTCATCTCCTGATCCTGGGGGACCAGGGAAGCTACTTCAACAACGCGACTTACTCCCTCTAACTTTTCAAAGCGGGCTTTAAGTGCCAAAGCCTCTTCCGGAGTGGTAGTGGTGCTCAAGGCATACCAGCTGGCACCGGCGGTATGTTCAATCAGTTCCAACTCCCACTTTACCGAATCCAAACCGCGAGCCTGGAGGTGCAAAAGATTGTGATCGTAACGAACACGAAAGGCATAAAATGCTCCCACAGCGGCCAGCAAGACAGCAACGCAGAGAACTATGCCGGGAATCCGCGTCAAACCCGGCAACCAAATCCGAGTCTTCTTGAAGGAGATGGGAATGGTTTCCCCCGGTGGCTTCTTGTCTACGATTTTCAACAAGGCAGGCAACACCGTAAAGCAGGCGAGAGCGCACAAAAGAACTCCACTTCCGGCTATCCAGCCCAATTCCGCCACGGCTTGAAAATCTACGAACATGGCCGTGAAAAAGGCTGCCGCAGTAGTTAGTGCCGCGGTAAGAATACTGGGACCTGCCTTTATGGTGGTCAAGGTCATTGCTTCATTAACATCGGCCCGATTGGAACGTTCCTGCTCATAACGCGTTACCCAAAGAACCCCGTAGTCTCCCAAGCCAATCAGCATGACCGCAAAAGTCGCCGATAAGATATTCAGGTGCCCGATTGTAAAGGTTAACCAACCCAAAGCCCAAATTGTGCCTACCAATAAGGTACCAACCGTCAACAACGGATAGCGAACACAACGGTAGACGAGCAGATAGAGGATGGTGACGCCCGCCAAAGCCAGCCACGATGCAGTCATCGTGTCCATTTGCGATGCAACCATCTCATCATTTTCCAATACCGGTAGCCCGGTTAAGCCAAATTCCAGGTCCGGATAGTCCTCCTCGGTTCTGCTAACAATATCTCGCATTTGCCGGATGCTATCCTGCGCCATGGTAAAGGATTCCATGTTCTTGACCGGACGCACTAATAGGAAAGCCAGCTTTTTATTTTCGCTGAAGAAATAATGCGGCTCCGCCATCAGATCTTTTTCCTGGCCGGATTGAGGCAAGATGCTTAACCATGGGCTTTTGTATTTGGCAGGATTCTCGACCGTTATTTCCGCCGATTCCAGGATGACCGCCAGTTGGGTGTAGAGTTGCTCGTCGACCGGATCGAGACGATGCCAGGATTGGTTCTTATCCGCTCGTTTTTTGGCTTCAATGAGGAGCCGTTCCAATTTCAACGACTTCCAACCGACCAGGGGATCGATGTAGCTGATCAACGGCGGTTTTAATAACAAACTCATGTTCTCCAGATTTTCCTGGATCTGGCGGATCTGGTCGGTTGAGAGATAGAGAAGGGCCCGGGTGCGGAGAGAGCGAAGGTCCACCTTATAAAAAACGCGATCAAAGAGATCCGGCTTGGATTTCAATTTTAGCGCCAGCTTTTCCAGCGATTCTTTCATCCGCTCGGAGTTGTTCCCTTTAACGACAACAACCATGTCGTCATCGTCGCCAAATTCGTCCACATATTGCTGCCAGCGTTGTTGGTAATCTTTGCGGGAACTCACCAAGTCCCGCCGCTCGGTATGAAATGTCAAACGGGCCCAGGCAAGATAGATTGACAGGCCCATAAGCAATGCGGCAAGGGCCAACACGAACCGGGGATAACGGTAAGACGTATTGACGATCCCTAAAAGGATTCGGGGGATCACCGAAACCTCATCTTTCTGACGCTGTTCCGTAGACATGCTAATAGTCGCCTCCTGACTGCATCCTGCAGGGTGGGGCGATTGTAGGCAACCTGTTGTCCGGATGCAAGCCGAAGCGACAAGTTAGACCAGTGACCCAATTCAACCGACTCAAGGGTGGTAAAAGAGGAGATCCGGGAAGAGATCTTCTTTAATGATGGAGAACTTGGCGGAACTTAATAAGCTGGGTGTGGGATCCAAAATCTTACTTTGTTTGAAATTCGAATTTCGAAATCCGAAACAAATTTGAATTCCCTGTTTCGAATTTCGGATATTAAACAACAAATTTAAATCGGTTGTCGGTAATAACGAATAGGGATTGGTAAGATTTTCCAGTTTTCCATTCTACTTAGGTGGAAACAGTTGTCGGAGGTTTGTATATTTTAACAATCATCTCCTTATGACAATGGACTGACAGGAGGAAGAAGACGGAAGGAATAATTCCTAACTCTTCTTTTGCTGAATAACTTTGGTTGGTAGCTGAATTTGTGAAATCCAACATCCCAGGTTCGGTGTATGGCTGCAGTGTGAGGCTACACCCACGGGACTTCCATCCGGACACATCATGAGGTAAATGTCATGGCTACACTATCCCCTCTCGTGGTTCGCTATGCTTCTCGTATGCGGCCCAATCGAGTCTACCCGGTCACCGTGACTTGGAAATCCGCCAATAAAAAGAGTTCCCTTCCCGAAGAGGATGATCCTTATATCGTCCGCTTGGTGATGGCAGGTGCTCAAGTGGTTCCCAGTGAACGGACCTTGGACCCCACCGATGCTAAAGACAAAGCGGTCTTCTTTGTCACTCCCCTTGCAAAAGGGTGGCTCCGCGGCGAACGCCTGGAGGTTTTGTATCAAAGGGAGAAAGTCCAGGAAATTTCCCTGCCGGCCAAAGTAATCACTCAGCGATTTACTTGGTTTCTTTTCTGGTTGATGATCCTAATCCCCTTGGGCCTTATTTGGCTGCAGCAAATTGAAATTCTGAATGCCGACGCCTTAGGCGGCCAATTCATCGAGGCGATCTACAAAAATGTGCCCCCCGCTCCGGACTTGGTTGCCGAAAAGTTCGATTATGATGCCGCAGAAGGGGGCAGAGGCAATTATCTGGATGATTGGAATAGTCAAACCAAAGATTTCTTTCGCTATCTGCTTGATTTGATTCACAACTCCGTGCACGTTTACGATTACATACCCTTCTATACTTTCCTGGGAGTATTTGTGTTGATGATCCTATCCTGTATCTGGCATCGCACGAAGCGCAGGAAACGGGTAGGGAAACCGGTTCCGGTTATTGACTGATTTTTGCTTGAGATGGCTAATTGCGGCGTAGCGGCGGAAGCCCCCCAGCGGCTAAGGAGCTTCCCCCGCTATGCGGCTAAAATTAAATCCAAAAAATAAGCTGTGCCAGAACACAGGAATCCTGTATCACCATTTCGTTAATTATTCGGAACTCTTCCTCTCACGCCCCCCAAGCCTTCAGAGTGAATCATCTCTCTGCAAAAATCCTCTTGTTAAAAAAAACGCCGTCTTGTTTCAGACTCCGCAGCCGCCTCAAAGTCTTCAAATCCATCTTATGGCCATTCCGGGAAGGCTTGGATTCCCGAGTCGAAGAATCAACGTTTGATAACCGCAGCTCTTCTGCTTGGTTCGCCGAATTCCCGTTTGTTAACCGCAGGTCTTCTGCTTGTTCTGCCGAAATACCGTTTGTTAACCGGGCGAGGTCTTCCTCAGCCAATCGGTCCCTCTCTTCCAACATCTGATTAATAATGGCAACTTCCTCGTCGGTATATTGAATTCGAGGACCTTCATTTTCACCCACCGCAGCCGCTCTCTTTTCCATTCGATGTCCATTGGGGCCATTGGCTGTCGTTTTTCCTTTCTTCCCATTTTTGTTCTTCTTCTGCTTTGCCTGCTCCGCCTCCAAATCCTCCTGCAGTTTCCCCACAAACTTCTTGCTCATCTCATCGCCTATCCCGGGCCGTGTCACCCGAGCCATCCGCAAAAAGGTCTCCAATTCCGGCGTCCCCACCACTCGATCCGCCTGAAAGATCTTCTCACTGGCTGCCTTCATTTGATCCCATTCCTCTACATCAACCAAGTCCGGGTTCTGGGCTTCCGCCGGCTTGCCCAGCGTATACTGCAGCAGCACCTTGATGGCCTGAAGATTCCCTTTCTTGGCCAACTCAAACAGCTCCAGAATAATCTCCTCCATCTTGTCCTCATCGATCACCTGCAACACCTTCTTCCGTAACAGAGCCACTTGGCGAGCATACGGATTCCCGGGGCCACCGGGATTGCCTTCGGTGAAATGTCCTTGTTTGTTTCGGCCGTTGGTAGGAGTTGCTGGTTGTTCTGATTGTTTCATCGATTTCTCCTCGTCAGGAACTTCATATATCCCCTATTATAGTATACAAATTTATACTTATTGAGTAAAGGAAAATCATTCTCTGCAAGGAGGGAAGGAGATTGGTTTCTAAACCGCGTTTAGCTGGAAAATCGGTTTAGATCTGACTTCTGTACAATCGGTGTGGATTTGTGAGTTCTGACGAAATGGAAAGAGCAATTTGGGGACCTGTTCCTGTGAAACCACCTCTGCACTAATGATTACTGAAATAAATCCATCTTGCTGCCGCGAATACCCCGAGCCTTCTCCATGGCATCGATGGTGCTGAGCCGTTGGTGGACCACATAATTTATGGCTTCGGCAATGGCTGCCGGGTCATCCTCACCGCAGAAAATCACATTTCGCCCCACCAAAGCACCTCGGATATTCGGTCCGGCTCCCATTCCGCGAACAAAATTGTCGATGGTCCCACTAGGTCTGCCGGTGGATTCACCGCCCAAGAGCAGGACCGGCATGGTAGTCGACTTTGCCACGCGAGCGAAATCCGCACAGTAAGGGATTTTCATCCAGACATTGCCGGTATAGTAGCCCAACGCACTGGCTATACCGACGGCTTTGATGATGTTATCCGGAGCCATGTCGGTTTTGTAACCGGTTTCGGTCTTGTATACCGGCAAAGGTTCAACAAAAGCGGGTAAATTTAGCTCGGCAAGTTCCTCGACCGCCTTGGCACAGCGTTCCATCGTTTCCAGAGAATAGCGGTCCCGAGATTCCCCCGTGGGAACCCACCGCCACAGCAATTTCGCCCCATCCAGATTCATCTCCTGAATCCGCTTGCCGGACATATAGCTGGAAGTCCGGTCCATCATTTCATGTTCGACCCCGGCCAAACCGGTCCGATTCATGCTGCCGATGAGCACCTTATCATCCAGGAAGCTTTGACCGGTTCTTTGTTTCAAGATGTAATTGGCAAGGACGACTTCTTCAATCAAATCGCTTGTGGCCATCAGGCCATCGATATTACTGACCGACAAGACCCGAACAATTCGTCCCAAATAATCCAGGCGATGTCCCATTGCTGCGGGATTGCTGCGGACATTGGTAACCGACCGAGCCGGATGGTCGGCCGCAAGAATCACCAATCGCCCGTTTTGTGCCAAAATATCCCGCTTCTTCCGGGCTCTAAGTTCCTGGCGAGCCAAATCCGGTTGCTGCACCCGCAAGTCCGTCATTTCTGCGAAAGTAGACTCGTTGAAGAAATCCCGGCTGCGATAAGCAAACCCGAGGGGCAAGGCATAGGCCACATCAATAGTGTTGGCGGCTTCATTCAGAAGGCTTAAGCCCACTTGAACCACATTTTCGGAGACATCTTGTCCTGAGGGACGCACCGCCAACCCAAGAGGCCCTTCGTATTCAATTTCCGCCAGGGCTCGCAGGAATTCCCCAAGTTCCTGCGGTCCAATTTGCGAATGCTCCGCTCCAAACTTCGGGTGAGCATCGCCAAGCCCCTTTACTGTATTTCCCACGTGTGCCCAACTTAAATAGGGGGCCCAGTTGGCTATAACCTCGGAACTTTCCCCGTTGAGATGTAATCGGGAAATATCGACAGCCAAACCTAGGTTTGTAAAGCCCTCCGCGCGAAGAGGTTCGACGACCGCAAGGGCATGTTCCGATTTGCCAACCAAGGCATGACGAAAAGTGCCTTCTTCGGATGAGCCGCCATCACAGACACTCAGTGCCAAATTCATATTTCGATCCCTAGCATTGGTCGCCAAAGTCCGCAATGAATTCATCAGGGCAAACAAGGCCTTCTGTTCTTCTTTGCTGCTGGATTGATCATACGGCTGTCCGGATGCCGGATTTCGCCCGCTGGCGACAAACAATTGGTCGGCTCCATAGCCCACTGCTTCATCCATTAACCGCAAGATGCGGTCTACAGCTCTCCGCCGATGAATTTCGTTGGCACAGGACAAATCCGCAGGATCAATAATGCCTTCTTCATTGACCCATTGAACCGGTTCACAATGAAAAGCCACCCGTTTTCCGCTGCCCGCCAAACTTTCCGCTACTTGCGTTTGCAGCCGTTTCACTTTCAGAGAGGTCAACTCGATGACCTGAAAGCCGGGATCTTCCAAAACGGTATCCAGACTGGAAAGCAGATAATTGGAATCAATCAAGCTACGGAATGCCCCATCCAGGTTTCCTGGACCGGGGTAAGCCATGTAAAAGACCAGCGAGCGAGGATTGGAGCGGAGTGTCATGGATGGTTATTTCTGGAAGAGGGAATTTGGCAACACCTTGTGGCATGTTAGGAAGCAAATATTCTCCGTCAAGATGCGAATAACGGGGAGAAAAAGAATGAAGTTTATTCCTGGCGATTCAATATCAATCAAAAAAATTGTTTTTGTTGATTTCCGGTCACGGGAAGATATAACCAAAACCATTGAAAACCTTCATTTATTGAGGCGAGTTGCCATGGAAGCCTTAATCCCTATTCTCGTTTACGGCTTCTTTGGGGCCATTGCCCTTGCTGGCGGATTTATTTTTTATTTGCGAGCCGTTGCTTCTCGAAAGCACTACCGTTGTCCACACTGCCGGGAAATAATCCGTGTGGAATTAATGGAAGCCATATATTGCAATTGTTGCGGTTCCCCTTTGCACCCTGGAGAGGATGATTATGCCTATTAGACGCGAAGAATTATGTGCTGGAACGAGGCATGTTATTTCCGGAGTCCTAGTCTTACTAACCGGAAGCAATGGGTTCGACG
>CAZPPD010000074.1:0-12603 GCA_964588185.1 uncultured Alcaligenaceae bacterium
AATGCGAGCGATATTCCCCCAAATTCGTCCGTGAGTAACTCATGCTATAGGTGTCCGCCCCCTGCTCAATCGCCCATTCCACAGCCGCTTCGATATGGGGCCCTGCGATGACTCCCGCCCAACGGCCTTCCGGAGCCAAACCGAACTCATAAGGGTGACTGTCCACCCCTTTTCCGCATAGGATGGCTGCACACATGAAACCGTGCATTAACCGCGGGTTCACGCTTTTCTTAGGGACCTTTACAAGGGTTAGATCTGGTGAGTTGGTAGCAAAATAAAAGCCATGGAAATCATCAACCAAGCCATTTTGGTCATCATCCTTGTTGTTGCCGGCAATCTCTTTGGGATTGCGGTATAAATTCTGGGTGAGATTTTGAGAGAACACGAAGTTGAAATCATGGACCACATTTAATGTGCCTTCTCCGGCAACTTCGAAATGTTTCCAAACCTTGTCCACCAACAAATGGCGGGTGTACCAAGGATGAAGGTATTTCCCAGGATCAAACTTTCTTTCCTTGCCGCCAATGAAGAAATGCCTGGATTTTTTCTTTTTAGGTGCGAAAGATCGGGAACGTGTGAAGAAAAGTGCCTTGACTCCCGGAACTTTTACCAACGCTTTGATCCCTTTTGGAGAGGCCGTACAGGTAAATCCGTTGACAATCCAATGCCGCTCCAGATCCTTGATGGATCCCTCCGCTAGCATCTGGCTTAGTGATTTCTCTGCCTTAGCAAAGGATTTCTTGCTGATATCCTTTAATGTCAAGACCACCGCCTTGCGTAAATCCCGCCGCTTCCATTTGGCGAATTCCCTTGCTCGCCGCCGATAGGCCTTCCCATCCCCCAAGAATTGATTTTGAAACCAAACCGTGATCCGTTGATCTCCCACTCCTTTTATGACTGGGTCGACAAACACTTCCTTGTCTGCAAGACGTTCTGAGGAAAGCAGCTCAACGGGCTGTGCTTGGATACCGTTGGGCAGGATAAGGAAGAAAAACAATTGGAATTGAAATTTGCCGGACATGGCTTTTTCCCTCAAGGTAAACGGTTTCTGGAATGTTTACCCAAGAATCGTTATATTCAGTTGAATATCCTATGTTAAATTCAACTGTAGATGGATTGAAAATGAAAGAAATAAAATCTGCCCAATTAGGATCAATACAAACACTTGCGCGGCCCGTTTGCAGAGGCCTCCTTCGCTCAAGCATCGGGTTCGTATTTCTTATCATGATTATTGTTATTTTGGTTTCCCTTTCCGGCCCGGCTTCCACTCAATCACCCAAGAAAGACGAAACCAAATTCCCACCCATTAAAAACACTCAGAACCCCAAAGACCGTCCCCCCACTCCAAGAGAAGCCTGGGAAAAAATCACTGTACCGGAAGGATTCCAGGTTACCTTATACGCCGGCGAACCGGATGTACGCCAACCGATTGCCATGAATATTGACGACCGGGGCAGATTGTGGGTGGCCGAAAGCTACACCTATACCGGCAGGATATGGGATAAAGATCACTTGGACCGAATCCTCATCTTTGAAGACACGGATAACGACGGCCGCTTTGATAAACGCAAAGTATTTTGGGACCAAGCGAGAAATCTCTCAGGGATAACCAATGGTTTTGGCGGCGTGTGGTTATTGTGTGCTCCCCACTTACTCTTCATTCCCGACCGCAATGGCGACGACATTCCCGATGGTCCACCGGAAATCAAATTGGAAGGCTGGATCACGAGAAACGTTGGCCACAACATTGTCAACGGCTTGATCTGGGGACCGGATGGTTGGCTTTACGGCCGTCACGGCATTCAGGATAACTCCCTCGTAGGGACTCCGGAAACGCCGCCGGAGAACCGAACCCGCCTGAACTGCAGCATCTGGCGCTATCACCCGGCCAAGAAGACATTTGAGGTGGTTTGTAACGGGACCACGAATCCTTGGGGCTTCGACTATGACGATCATGGCCAGATGTTCTTCACCAACAACGTCATCGGCCATCTTTGGCACGTTATTCCCGGTGCTCATTACAAACGCATGTATGGTGAAGATTTTAATCCTTACCTCTACGAATTGATCGATCAGCACGCAGACCATTATCACTGGGATAACGGCAAACCCTGGACAGCTTCCCGAAGCTCCTCCGGCAAACATGGAGAACTAGGAGGAGGTCATTCCCATTGTGGCGGCATGATCTACGTGGGTGACAACTGGCCCGCGAAATACCGGAACACCATGTTTATGTGCAATACTCATGGCCGCCGCGTCAATAATGACAAGTTAATCCGCAAAGGCAGTGGCTATGTCGGTGTGCACCAAAAGGATTTTCTCTTCGCCAACAATCCCTGGTTTCGTGGAGTCCAGCTCATCACCGGTCCCGATGGGGGTGTATACATCAGCGACTGGTGTGACTTTGGGGAATGCCATGACCACGACGGCATTCACCGGACCTCAGGCCGGATCTACAAGGTCACCTACGGCAAAGTGAAGCAACCTGCAATCAAAGATGTCTCCAAGTTATCAAATGCAGAGTTGGTAAAACTGCAGCTACATAAGAACGATTGGTATGTCCGCGCAGCACGAAGAATCTTACAAGAACGAGCCCTAGCAGGTCAGGAACTCAAGAAAGCTCATGAAGATCTGCATTCCATGTACGCAAACCATTTGGACGTCACCCGCAAGCTGCGAGCTTTGTGGTGCCTATATTCCACGGCAGCAGCTAATGGAGAATGGCTACGAAAACAACTTACCCACGAGAATGAACATGTTCGAGTCTGGGCAATCCGTTTGCTCGCCGATGATGAAGTGATCCCAAAGGAAACCGCTAAGGAGTTAATAAACCAAGTGAGAATGAATGGTCTAGGTAAAAAATCCGGATTAGTCCGACTATTCCTGGCCTCTAGTTTGCAAAAGATGCATCCTCATCAACGTCTGTTGTTAGCTGAGAAGCTGGTCCAGTATGAAGATCAAGACGACCACAACCTACCACTTATGCTTTGGTATGGCATAGAACCTACGGTTACTAAGTATCCCGAGCGTGCTTTAAAGATCGCTCGAAAAACTCCAATCCCTTCGATTCGAAGGTTCGTTGCCAGACGTTTTACCGAGGAATATGCTCCCCCTTCGCTTCAGTCTTTAGTTCGAGAAATCGTCAAGGAGGAGAATCCATCCAACCAAATCGACTATCTGCAAGGGATGGCCGAAGCCTTACGGGGCAGACGAAAAGTAACTCCTCCCTCCGGTTGGAATCAACTTCAGAAAAAGTTAACGCAAAGCTCAAACAAGGATATTACCAAGCTGGTCCGTAGCCTAGGCGGCGTATTTGGCGATGGGCGGGCATTAGCGGAACTCCGAAAAGTGGCACTAGATTCATCCGCCGATGGCGAGGTCCGGAGATCTGCCCTGGAGGAACTCATCAAGAATAGGCCTAAAGACCTCGGGCCTTTCTTGCACAAGCTGGTAAGGGACCGAGCTACCCTTGCAGTGGCGGTGCGTGGTCTAGCAGCTATCGGTGATCCGAAAACCCCGTCTATCATTATAAATCGTTTCCGCTACTTCCGAGGGAAATACAGGTCCCAAGCGATTGACGCCCTGGTGTCACGCCCGGAATTTGCCAAGGAACTATTGCAAGCAGTATCGGCCAACCGCCTGGATCGATCCGAGATAACCGCTTTTCATGCCCGCCAAATCCGCAGTTTTGGCAACGAAAAGCTGAACGAGTTGCTTGCCAAGGTCTGGGGAGATATTCGGACCACTCCGGCAGAGAAAAAAGCACTCATCCACAAGTTTAAGGATCAGCTAACAAGCAAACGCCTCAAGTCTGCTGACCTTTCCCAAGGTCGGCTCCTATTCCAAAAGAATTGTGCCAATTGCCATCGCCTATTTGGTGTAGGCGTAGTCGTAGGTCCGGACCTTACCGGAAGCAATCGCTACAACTTGGATTACCTTCTGGAGAACCTGGTGGATCCAAATGCCGTCATCCCCAATGACTTCAAGATGTCGGTAATCTTACTCAAGGATGGCCGAGTCTTAAATGGAGTAGTCACTCAGAAGACCGGGAAAACCATGACCGTGCAAACGCAGAAGGAAAAAGTGATTGTACAAAACTCGGATGTGGAAGAAATCCAACCAACAAAGCTTTCCCTGATGCCGGAAGGACAGCTTACGCAAATGACCGAGGCGCAAGTCAGTAACCTCATCGCCTATTTAATGTCGCCTCGCCAAGTGACTCTTCCAGAAGAAACGAAAAAATAAAAGCAACAATGGAGTCAACCATGAATGATTCACTATTCAACGTATCCAACCAGGTAGTTCTAGTTTCTGGTGCCAGCCGAGGAATCGGACGGGCAATCGCCGAAGGTTTTGTTCAGCGAGGGGCCAAGGTAATCATTACCGGCCGCATTCAGGAAACTTTGGATCAAACCGCGAAAGAAATATGCCCTCCGAATGGTACTGTGCGAACTCATGTTTGCGACATTGCCAACCAAAAGCAAATTGCCGAGTTGGTCGATGAGGTCTATGGCGAATTTGGCCATGTAGACACCCTAATCAATGTTGCCGGAGTCAACCGAAGATTGCCGGCCGAGATGCTCAGCGAATCCGACTACGACTTCATCATGGACATCAACCTAAAGGGGCCGTTCTTGCTTTCGTTAGCGGTTGGCCGGCACATGATCAAGCGCGGTCAAGGAAGCCAGATCAATATCGTCTCTCTCAATAACGACCGGCCTTTGAAAGGGGTGTTGCCCTACGCCATGAGTAAGTCTGCCATGGGACATATGACCAAGTCTTTGGCCATGGAGTGGGGTGGCCATGGAGTTCGCGTAAATGCAATCGCTCCGGGCTTTATTCTCACGGATTTGACGCAAAAACTGTGGTCCCAGTCAAAGATGAAGCATTGGGGGAATGCTAACACTCCGCTCCAACGCTTAGGCAAACCCGAAGACATGGTTGGAACTGCAGTTTTCCTAGCTTCAGAGGCCTCGGCTTTTATGACCGGGCAGATTCTCTTTGTCGATGGTGGTTTCTCCGCCGGTTTGATGTGGCCGATTGATTTTGAGGATCAATAAAAAACGTTTGTCTTAGGAATTTGGATTTGAGATTGGAATTCGGTTTATGTCATTACCCCGCGTTGCTATCGTCGGCCGTCCTAATGTCGGCAAATCCTCGTTGTTTAACTGGCTCGCTGGTCGACGGATTGCCATTGTCGAACCTACTGCTGGCGTTACGCGCGATCGCTTGACTACTATTATTGACACCGGTGAACGCCAATTTGAGTTGGTGGACACCGGCGGTATGGGCGTTCTCGATGTCGATGACCTCACTCGTGAGATCGAAGATCAGATCCAAGTAGGTATTCGCGAGGCGGATGTTCTCTTGTTCGTGGTCGACGTACGCGCAGGGGTTGTTCCCTTGGATGAGGAGGTAGCGGAACGACTACGCCTAGTCGAGAAACCGATCCTCTGTCTGGCAAATAAATGTGACTACGAAGAACTCGAACCGCAGGCGACCGACTTCTTTCGCCTGGGATATGGAGAAATCATCTCCGTTAGTGCCCAGAACAATCGCGGCAAAAAAGAACTGATGAAGCGGCTGGAGAAAGTGCTCCCCGATCAAACCAGCGTTATTGCCCCGGAAGTGGAACTCAAACTAGCCATTGTAGGTCGCCGCAACACCGGCAAGAGCACCTTCATCAACAGCCTTGCTCAGTCCGAACGCATGATCGTGAGTGAGGTGGCCGGCACTACCCGGGACAGTGTGGACGTTCGCTTCGAACGAGACGGCAAAGTGTTTATCGCCATCGACACCGCCGGGGTTCGCCGCAAAGGGAGTATCGCCAGTGACATCGAATTCTACAGCATGGCTCGCGCGGAACGTTCTATCCGGCGAGCTGATGTGGTTTTGCACTTTCACGACCCGCGTTTTCGCGTCAGCAAAGTGGACAAGCAACTTGCGTCCTACATTCTGGAAAATCATAAACCGGCGATCTTTGTGGTCAACAAGTGGGACCTGATGAAATCCCAGATGGTGACCAGCCAGTTTTCCGATTACTTGAAAGCAGTCTTCCCTAGTTTAAACTTCGTCCCCTTCGCTTTTATTACCGCCAAGAGCGGCAAGAATGTGCAGAAGGTCCTGAACCTCGCTCAAGCATTACACAAACAAGCCTCCATTCGGGTACCCACAGGAGATCTGAACCGCGTTTTGAAAGAAGCCCTGCTGCGACGCAATCCGCCGATGCGGCAAAACCGGCGGCCGAAGATTTATTACGCAACCCAGGTAGCCACGAACCCGCCTACCATAGTGCTGTTTACCAACGGCCCGGAACTAATTGAAAACACCTACCAGCGATTTTTGCTGAAGCATTTCCACGAGAACCTTCTTTTTCCGGAGGTCCCTATTAACTTAATCCTCCGCCATCGCCATGGAGATGGGAAATCGGATGTGCCGGTCCCGGAAAGTCCTGCACTCGATGAGGTGCAAGAGATCTCCGAAGAAATCCTGGAAGAGGCGGAAGCTCAAATAAACCCGGCAAAGGCAAAGAAGCAGCCAGCGAAACCCAAAAAAATGGGGAGCAAAGGTCCTGAGCTTTGGGAATTTTAACAGCTAAGTGCTCCGAAATTACTTCTTGGTTTTCTTAGGCCTATCTTTTCCCTGCGGGACTACTTTTCTCGCAGTAGGTGGTTTTTTTGCCTCACTAGCTGAAATCAATGGCAGGTCATCCGGCAACTTCTTGAGGAAAAAATCCTTGTACTGGATTTTCATCGGCGGACCGACATGAACTTGCACCGCCAGCACCCCTTCTAACTTGCGATGTTTTTTGTCCAAGTCGATTACATCCACCGTTGGGTGATTATCAATCCAATGCTGATGGTGATTCCCTCGCACCAGCACTCGATAGTCATGCCATTGTCCCGGTTGGAACTTCTTGACGGGAAACTCACCTACTACCCAAGGCTGCCCCTTGGGGTCGATAATCACCTTTTCACCAGTATGAGCTAAGATCCTTCGGCCGCGCTCCTCATAGAGCATTCCATCATAATCCGCTCGCCGAGCAACCACATCACACTGGTAACCCGTCACAACCCAGTCTCCCAAGTCCGGGCGATAGGTGCCGCGGTACTGAATTCCGCTGTTGCCTTTCGGAGAGACTTTTACTTTCACCCGCAGTTCAAAATTCCTGACCTTACCATCCCAGATAATGAAGCGGTTATATTTTAGCTTGCCATCTGCTACTCCGGTGAGACAGCCATCTTCCACCTTCCAGTATTTTGGACTGCCTTTCCAGCCGGTGAGGTCCTTGCCGTTAAAGATCACGGTAATACCTTTAGGAGGTTCTACTCCGAGGACATAGTTTGGAAGGAAGATGCTTCCAACCAGGAAGTATCCAAAAACAAAAACAAGAAGTTGGAATCTACGGATGGAATTCTCCTAATTCTTTTTCTGAGCCTGCTCAGTTCGTTTTCGCAGGTAGGCATGAATAAAGCTATCGATGTCGCCATCCAAAACTGCCTGGACCTGACCCATTTCCTCTCCGGTACGGACGTCCTTGACTAAGGTATAAGGCTGCATAACATAGTTGCGAATTTGACTACCCCATGCCACTTCGCCTTTTTCATCGTACTGCTTCTCAACTTCCGCTCGGCGTTTATCCTCCTCCACCTTGTAGAGCTTGGCCTTCAAAAGGGCTAACGCCATGTCATCATTCTTGTGCTGACTGCGTTCGCTGCGGCTCTCGGCAGCAATGCCAGTGGGAATATGGACGTAGCGGACTCCGGATTCGGTTTTGTTTTGATGCTGACCGCCGGGGCCACCACTTCGAAAGGTCTGGCGTTTTAAGTCGTCCGGTTTGATGTCAATTTCAATGGTCCCCTCAATGTCGGGAGTCACATCGACAGCAGCAAAGGAAGTGTGGCGGCGAGCATTGGAGTCAAAAGGACTGATGCGCACCAGGCGATGCACCCCAGTCTCACCCTTGAGGTAGCCATAGGCATAATCGCCTTTAATGTGCAAGGTTGCATTGCGGATGCCGGCTTCCTCGTTCTTGAGTTCGTCAACAATTTCCATCTCATAGCCGTGCCGTTCCGCCCAGCGAATAATCATTCGCATTAACATTTGCGCCCAGTCGCAAGCTTCCGTGCCGCCGCTGCCTGCTTGGACCAAGACATAGGCGTTGCTGATATCCTCCGGATTGCGAAACATGGCCCGGAGTTCAAAATCATCGAGTTTCTTTTCGACACCAGGAAGTCGTTCGACCAATTCGGATTCCAGGCTTGAATCTTCCTCGCCAAGTTCGCCCAAGGTGATGACATCTTCAATTTCGGTTTGCAATTCTTCAAAGGGATTCAGCAAGCCCGTCAGAGGCTTGAGTTGCTGAATGACTTTTTGTGCCTTCTCCTGATTGTCCCAGAAATCAGGCTTTTCCATTTGCGAAGTAAGGTCATCGCGCATTTTAATCTTGGACTCTACATCAAAGAGAGTCCCTCAAATGAGTTAGTTTACCGGCAACCTCATCGACTCGTTTTTTCAATTCCGCATCCATAAAACTTCTCCTGCATATTGATGAATTCGACATTTATGAAGATAGCAAAAAGCAATCTTTGAGGACAAGGGGCTTTAAATTTGGTTTCTCAAAAGCTTACTGGTAGACTACATTGGAAATGTTTCAAAACCCATGAAGTGGAAATACCGATGAAAATTGCCTCTTGGTTACTTGGAGTTATTCTCGTCGCCGCCTTCACCATCCCTTGCTACTCTGCTGATCCGGCCAAATCCAAATGGTTGATGGCCACTGCTTATCATATTCCATCGAAATATACCAACCAGGAAAGCGGCTATTTTTCCATTGTCGAGGGGCTAAACAACAAGCTGTACATCGGCACTGCCAAGTATGGGGTCAATTGCTACCTGGTTGAATTTGATCCGGTGCGTGCCATGTTTCGCATGGTGGTGGATGTTCACCAGGTCATTCACCGATTCCTGCAAGGATTTGCCGCGCAGGCCAAAATTCACACCCGCAATAATGTGGGAGCAAGCGGTAAGATCTACTTTGCCTCCAAGCAAGGCTACCCCATGAAAGGCGAAGACCGTTCGGAATACCCTGGTGGGTATGTTTTCACCTATGATCCGAAAACAAAGAAGACAGTCCATTTCGGCATCGCGAAAAATCATCATGGGATCATTAGCGTCATGCCGGACGAATCTCACGGCGTCGCCTACATTTCCACCTGCGATGACCGCCGGCCAGTGGAAAGTTCTCATTTCATGATTCTCGATCTGAAAAAGAAAACTTATCGGGATCTAGGTGACATGGAACAATCCTACGCCTTCATCGTTCTCGATCACCTTGGACGTGCCTATCATCCAGTGCGGGGTGGACGGATAGCTCGATACCATCCTGGCGATAAAACATTGGCAAAACTAACGGTCACTATCGATGGCAAGAAACCTCCACTGGCAATCACCAAGGACGGAGCGATCCTAAACTGGGAAACCTCTCCGGACCGAAAGATTTTGTATGCTGTCGAGATGTCCACCAACCAACTGTTTGCTTTTGATCTGACTGCTAAGGGAAAAACTTTTCCCGGCCGGAGTCTTGGACAACTTTTGCCCAAGGCAAAACGAACGGATTGCCGAGCCCTGTGTGTTGGTAAAGACGGAACAGTCTGGATGGCAGTAACCGCTCGCGGAAAAAGCCCCGGGCCGGTTTTTCATCTGGTTAGTTATCATCCCGGAGAAAGTAAACCGCGTGATCTAGGGCCGGTCGGAATTGCCAATCCCGATTTTACCCCGTTTACGGATGCCGATGGTAAAAAGCTACCCTGGCACCATACCATCCGTAAGGAGAAAGATGGCACGCTTCACCCTTGGCAACCGCTGGGCATTTGTGCCGCTAGGGATGGGACGGTTTATGTGACTACCTTGGCTCCTTTTACATTGCTGAAGTTCCACCCGAAAAATCTAAAGTAATTGCTAAAATTGCTTGTAGCTGAATTAGCCAAA
The DNA here is from genome assembly GCA_964588185.1 of uncultured Alcaligenaceae bacterium. Lineage (GTDB taxonomy): Bacteria > Planctomycetota > Planctomycetia > Gemmatales > Gemmataceae > CAZPPD01. Next base: position 9,991 of record CAZPPD010000074.1, read on the forward strand.
ATTCTGTTGTTGCCATCCTTCAAGCTGAATTATGGGATTCCCGGAAATTTTCTTAGCCAAGCTTGACCTATGTGGTTTTCCTGCGAAAATCTACACCATTATTCCTTTCGGGATTACCAGTTCTCCCATCCCAATTTCGCGGGGACAAGCAAATGCTGGTTCGAGTCGTATTAGTGGATATTAATCCCAAAATGGTTAGGGCGTGGCATTCAACCTTCGAGGAAAATCCGGAAGTGGAAATCATCGAAGGGTCCATGCTGGAAATGACAACCGATGCTTGGGTTACCCCCACGAATTCCCGGGGGCGTATGGATGGCGGATTAGATGCCGTCATCAAGAATTTCCTTGGCGCTCAAATTGAAACCCGGGTGCAGGCGGAAATTCGTCGCCGCTTTGGCGGTGTGCTCCCAGTTGGCCATGCCATTGCCACTCCCACCGGAGTCGATCACCCAAAGTTTTTGATTTCCACTCCCACTATGTTTTCCTCTTCGGAGGACATTAGCGACACTATGAATGTGGCGTTGGCTTGCGCTGCCGCCTTTCAGGCCGTCCATATGCAGAATAACGAACAACCGCGCAGCATTACTTCGGTAGCATTGCCCGGTTTGGGGGCCAATACCGGAAAAGTTCCGGTGGAAATATGTGCAGACCTGATGTGGACGGGCTACAATCTTTTCCGCGAAGAAAAGTTCAACGATTATCTGGCCATGCGGCAAGGATTAGAAAGCCAGTTGGGGGAGTTAGGGCCATCAACTGCATCGGTAATCAAGCAAACGCCTGGTTCCCCCGGTCCCCCGAGCAGTCAACCCAATGCAAAGAAGCAGGATATTGACTTCGATGATTTTGATGAGGACGAAGATCTCGACGACTTCGATGAGAACGAAGAGGATTTCTAAAGGGCCATCTCAGCAAGCACTATGATCCCCAGAACCTTTCACGGCTATAACCTTGATATCGCCAATAGAGTTTCGCGTGTGTCGGTCGAGGCAACCGCCACGCGGGGAACTTTCCTCATTCGGGTAGAACGGGGGACTAGCAACACCCAACTTCAAGGCCCAACCCTCGGCCCCTTTCCTGAGGAAGAACTCCTAAACCAATATCAAACCGCAGTTGGGGAATTACTGCAGGAAGGTTACCAACCAGCCGGGTTATTTTATCTCCTGGATAAGTTGGAAAGTGAGATTCCTCGGACGCGGGCTTTAGCAGCTTTACGCTTAGGCTGGCGGCAAGAAACCGACGCCGTGGACAAGATTCTTCAGATCCTTTCCAATGCCGTGGATGATAGCTGCTCCTTGGTTGACTCCTTGGGTATGATCGGCGATCCCAGAGGTATTCCCCCTGCTCGTGAGTTCGCCACGCGAAAGCTACTGTCACGGCGGCGATCCGGGGTCGAAGCTTTACGGATGCTCAAGGACCAGGAAGGTCTGGCTGAAGCCAAAAACCGAGCCCTGGAACGGTTACCGGATTCCATTCGCACTGCCCTTCCGGAGGATGAAAATCAGGTCAACCAGAAGGATGTTTCTAAATTGTTAGAAAGGTTTTTTAAGCTCCCCATTCGGCAAAGAGCCCAGTGCTTAGACACGCTTTACGAATTGGCAACTCCGGCTGCAGTTGCCGTCGTTTGGGAAGTGATCCCCAAAGCTCAGTTTGCCCAATCATTCCTCTGGCGAGCAATTAAGAGCATCTACAAGCGTTCTCAATTGAGGCGGGACTATAGCACCTATGGGTTTCTCTCCTATTTCATCGCCTTTGCCAGTTGGTCAAGCTCGGGGACCATGGCCCAAATCAAATCAGGCTACGATGGAACGCAAAAGTTTAGTCCCATTTTTCGCCGCGGAACCCAGATTTACTTGCAACGGTTATCCTGGCGATATCTGCGGGATACGGCCTTTTATCTTCCTGGTTCTTATGCTCCGGCAGCCGCGGAAGTCCTCATCCATTACACTCAGAATTTTGTGAATAGTGTGGGATTATTTAATTGCTACCTGTTGCATCAAATCCTTTTGGGAGGCAGCGATCGATTTCAACTGGTTCCCGGCAGCCTCAATTTCCGATTCAAGACCTGGAAACCAACCCCCGCTCCTGCGGGTGTTCGCGAGGAATCTTATCCGGAGCTTTGGGATGAGTCACCCAATGCCTATCTGCGTTTGCTAGAGGCGGCACTCCTGCCGGTGGTCCATGAGTTTGCCCTGACTGCAATTCAGGAACGCCATCCCAATTTAATCCAGCAAGCAACTATCGATCAGATTCTGGGCATGTTGGAAGCTCCAGTCGAAGCGACGGTGAACTTGGGAGAGGAGGAACTCAATCGCCGCTTTGATCTGCAAAATCCGGATTGGGATCTCCTCTACCGCATGTTGGTTTTTGACAAACCAAGGGCCCGTATTATCGGCCAGCGGTGGTTGCGATTGACAGCGGCACTTTGGATAACCGATGCGGACCGCATCGTTCAGTTTCTCGGCGTTCCTCAGCCGAACCTCCAGGCTTTGGTTGTGGAGATGGTGCTACCGAATCTTGCCGGCAAAGAAGCACTACGCCGTCTACTTGCCGAGAAGCTGCTCCCTCGACTCAGGCAAAAAGAAAAAGAGGCGGGAGAAATGGATGGCTTTGCTC
>CAZPPD010000075.1:0-12601 GCA_964588185.1 uncultured Alcaligenaceae bacterium
TCCTCATGATGGTGGTGGTGAGCATGTCCGGAATGGCCGGCATGATGATGATCCTCGGAGCTATATAAGGAAAAGCCGACAACACTCAGGCAGAACGAAAGGAAGATGGCTCCGGTAGCAATCCAAGAGCCGCGGGTATCTTGGCGGTCGCCGCCGAGGAAGTTATAGATCTGAGTGGGCGGGTTGGGTTTTTCTTGGTTGACAAATCGCAGCAGGTAGGAACGAAGCCCGTTTCCCAGCAGAATAATCAGGAAGGACAGCAAAGGGAGGAGGGTGGCCACTACATAGAGGTGACCGGGATGTTTGCCGAAGTCGAAAAACTCTGCCATTTTTACCCCTTCAATTCCTCGGCATTATCCACATCGACAGTCAAATGGTTGTTGTAAAAGTTTAGGACAATCGCCAAAGCAATCGCCGCTTCGGCAGCCGCCATCACGATTACAAACAAGGCAAAGACCATCCCTTCGATCTCAAAGACCGGATTGAAATGTGCAAAGGCAACGAAATTTATATTGGCTCCGTTTAAAACCAATTCGACGCCAATCAAAACCCCGATCGCATTCCGTTTTGTCGCCATGCAAACCGCACCGCAAACAAATAGAATCGCACCGATCAGCAGATAATGTTCCAGCGCAACTTCGGTCATTTGGATCCACCTCGCCTCCGTTTTGCTCGGGCTAAATAAGCAGCCCCAATCAAAACCACTAATAGGTGTACGGAAATTATTTCAAAGGGGAGCAGATAACTTGTGCGGGTAGTTTTATCGCCGTTTTTATGCGCGGGCCCGACGCCTTGGCCAAGAAAACCGCGTCCCAAAACATAGATATTGCGGGCTTTATCGGGATCATCTTCAAGGATCTTGTCCTTCGGATCGACCGCATTTTTCACAGCGGTCATCTTGGAAAGATTAGCTTGTTGTTTCTTCTGGACCTTCTCACTGGGGCGGTAGAAGGTGCTGACCACCATCACTCCCAATAATGCCAAACCTACGGTGATCGACAAGGCCCACTCGGCAGCATTGGTTTTCATGGATATGAAGGGGCTTTGAGCGGTAAGCATCACGCCGAAAATCACCAGCACCAACGTGCCGCCGACGTAAACCATCAATTGGACTGCGCCGACAAAATCCGCCCCCAGCAGGAAGAACAACCCGGCAGTTCCACCCAAGGTGAAAAACAACCAGGTCGCTGCCCGCACAATATTCTGGGATAATAAGGTGGCAATAGCCGACCCGCCTGTGAGAATGGCAATGATCCAAAAGAGGACCGGCTGAATGTCATAAAAAATCGGTGCGACGTTTGCCATAAAATCGATTCAGTTAAGTCACAATCACATCTGTTTTGAAGACAGACTTTAAGTAATTTAAATCCGTCTCTAACAATCTAATTCTTCGGACTCGAAGGCCGCATTCCCTGATAGCCGGGCAAACCAGTGGTTCTCAACATTCCGGGCATAGCCGAAGACGGGGGATTTTGCGACCAGGTAAACCATTTGGCAATCACGGCTATGATCGCCAAAAGAGTTAATGCAAATAACACATACCGGAAATAGAGTATAAGAAATTCCGGTGCGAACAACTGCCAGACACTAACTCCGATCAATAAAACACAACTAATCGGAAGAATATATTTAAGGCAGGTCATCATCACTTGATCGATCCGCAGACGCGGCAACGTCCAGCGAATCCACATCATGATAAAGACCAAGAACCAGCATTTAAAAATAAAGACAGCGACATTTAAAAGGTTGCCCACGACCCAGCCGCATACCTCAGTCAATTCGAACGGAAGTCCCAAACTCCAGCCGCCCAGGAACATGAGGGTAGCAATGCCGCTAACGACCACCATACTGCCGTATTCCGCCATGAAGATGATCAACCAGCGAAAGCCACTGTATTCGGTATGAAATCCGGCTACCAATTCACTTTCCGCTTCGGCCAAATCAAAAGGAGCCCGTTTACAACTTGCGGTGGCGCAAGTGAAATACAGCCAGAAAGCAGCGAAGGTAAACGGGTCGCGAAAAATAATCCAGTTCCAAATGCCATATTGCTGGCCAAATCCCCTGAGAACTGTCGGATCATTCACCGGACGAATGCCGGTTACCACTTCGGTAAGGTTCATGGACCCGGCAACAATAATGGGAATAATCAGACAAATGGCCATGGGGACTTCGTAGCTGATCATCTGGGCGGCTTCGCGCATACCGCCGAACAAGGACCATTTACTGCCGGACCCGTAACCAATTAGAATGACGCCGAATACTTCAGTAGACAGAACCGCCAGAATGAAAAACACCGCTATGTTCATATTCTGAGCGACAATGTAGTACCCAAAGGGCAGGGCAAGAAATGCCAGGAAAGAACCCACCAAGGCCACGTAAGGACCGACGCGAAATAGCATCTTGTCGGCCGCGGCCGGGATTATATCTTCTTTGGCGAGGAGCTTGACTCCGTCGGCGAGGGTTTGCAGCCAGCCGAACTTCCCGCCGACGCGGGTAGGACCCAAGCGGTCCTGAATAAAACCGGCGGTTTTTCGTTCCAGCCAAACGGAAAAGATGGCCGAAACCAGCATAAAGCCGATTAGCAGCGCCGGACCGATAATGACTAATAAAAGCGGCCAATAATACCAAAAATCCACGGTCCCACCTTCCCTAACCGTGAGAGTTTCTAACCAAAAGAGGGTTGATGAGCGTTACTTTATGAGCGGAAATAATGTTCGGCAAGGATCTTGCACCCAATAAGATTATTGAAGGAAGAGATTCTTTAAAAACCTGCAGTCCCCGATTCCCCCCTTGGATGATTTCTGATTATGGCCAATCCCTTTTCCAACAAACTCTTGGTTTCATTTCCCGCGGCAAAATTTGGCCGCCTGCCAAAGGATCAACACCATCCCGCCATTTTTCGTCTCCCCGAGGAACGAGTGGAGGAGGTCGAACCGGGGATAGGAGTCCGGGATCAGAAAACCGCGACGGTGGAGGCTGCTTTATTTGTTGCCGATGAGCCTTTGCAACCCCGGAAATTGGCGAAAGCGGCAGGACTTGCCGATGCCGCCGAAGCCCGGAAAGTCCTCGGCAATCTCCAGAATCTTTACGATCAGGAGGATTCCGCCTTTCAAGTGGAAGAGGTGGCCGGCGGTTTCCAGCTTCTTTCTCGTCCTCAATTCCACCGCTGGTTGGTTCGCTCCCAAAGTACCAGTCAGGAAATACGGCTTTCCCCAGCTGCCAAGGAAACATTGGCCATCGTCGCCTACCGCCAACCCATTATGCGAGCGGAGATCGAAACTATTCGCGGCGTACACACCGGCGAGACCTTGCGTCAGCTCATGGAAAAAGGGTTAATTCGCATCACCGGGCGGCATGATTCCTTGGGACGTCCGGTTTTGTATGGGACCACGAAAAAGTTCCTGCAGATTTATGGGATGAAGAATCTTAAAGACTTACCGGAGGTCGAGGATTTGAAGGCGGGTTCCGGTAAGAAAGCCAAAGAGGGAGGTAAGAGCGGGGAGAGCCCGGAAAGAAATACCGAGGAAAAGTAAAAGGGGATTTTTTACTGGTATGGTGTGCGATTTTGGCTCGCCCCGATTATTTCATTCCCTTTTGTCGCCAGGCATTCAGGGCGGCCACTCCCACGATGGTGACGCCGATCACCATGAAGCGAAATTCATTCTGCAATCCCAGCTTGGCACAGCCATTGGCCAACACTCCGAGAATCAAGGCTCCCACAATCGTTCCGCTGATGGTGCCGATGCCTCCCGTCAGACTTCCGCCGCCGATAACCACTGCGGCGATTACTTCCAGCTCCAATCCCGCTTGGACATCAAAGATTCCATTTCCCGAGCGGGCAGTTTGAATGATCCCCGCCCAGCCGGTGGCTAGTCCTGCCAGCGTGTACAAGAGAATCTTCGTTTGGTCGACGCGAATCCCGCAGAGCCGAGCAGTAGCCCCATTCGACCCAATGGCATAGCAATACCGGCCCAAAACGGTGTAGCGGAGGAAAATGGCAGCCAGTATTGCCAGCAGCAACACACTCCAAGGGCCCGGGCCGATGATAAGCCATTGCGGTTGAGGCGTGATGTCACTAAACCAGGTAATCCAATAGGGCTTTGTCGAGCCGACGGGAAAGCGAACCACTTGGCCGGCCGCCAGGTATTGCCCCAAGCCCCGAGCAACTCCCATCATGCCCAAGGTAGCCACGAAGGGGATGACCTTTAGCTTGGTAATCACCACGCCATTGGTAAACCCCACCAAGGCCCCCGTTCCCAGCCCAGCCAAAATGGCCCAGCAACTTGCAGTCTCGGCAAAAAAGGGCAGCGAGTAAGCCAACTTGTAGACCAGCAGCGTATTTACCGTCACCAGGGAAACCACATACCCCACCGACAAGTCTATCCCTCCGGAAATCATGATCACCGTCATGCCGATGGCACCCGTTGCGGTCACTGAAGCGTGAAGCGTGATTAACCGCAAGTTCCTCAGGGTAAAGAAGAGATTCCGCTGTTGATACCACCAGGTAAGGGCGGCGAATAAGAGGGTAATCAGGATTAGGGCGATATAGGGACCAAGAACTGTGACCCATTGGCCGAACGTCTGGGGCAGAAAGCTTGGCAATTTTATCTGCGGCGGCAAGGTGGTCTGCGGGTCGCTCAAGTCTCTCCCCCGGTTGCAAATTCCATGATGCTTTCCTCTGTCCAATCAGCAACCGGACGGACCGGGCTGATGGTGCCGCGGGTCATGACTGCCAAGGTGTCGCACACGCCTAATAATTCCGGAAGGTAACTGCTGACAAACAGAATGGCTTTCCCCTGACAAGCCAACTCACCGATGAGCCGGTAAATCTCGGCTTTGCTGCCCACGTCTACTCCGCGGGTGGGTTCGTCCAGCAATAACACAGCGGATTCTTGATGCAGCAATCGAGCTAATGCCACCTTCTGTTGATTGCCGCCGCTGAGTTCCCCGGCGGGCTGCTCGGATTCGCGGCAACGAACCTTCAGCTGCCACAGCCATTTCCGGACTTCTTTTCGGCGCTTTCCCAAGTGAAGAAAACCATTCTTCACATAGGGGGAAAGCCGGCTGTAAGTTAAATTGTCGGCAATAGTTTGCGGCAACGCCAAGCCCTCGGATTTGCGGTCTTCACTCAAAAGCCCCATCCCCAAAGCGATCATGTTCGTCGGATCTTGCCCGGTAGCATTTTGACGGTTAAACCAGACGTTCCCTTCCACGGTCGGGTCCAGCCCGAAAATAGCACGCAAAGTTTCCGTTCGCCCGGCTCCCACCAATCCAAATATTCCCAGGATTTCTCCTTGGTGCACAGTAAAATCCACCTCTTCCGGCTGAGATTCTCCTTGCAGGCCTTCCACTACCAACAGCGGTTCGCCGGTCTCATGCGGAATTCGGGGGAATAGTTCGGTGAGATCCCGCCCCACCATGTGCTGAATCATCTCGGCATTGCCGGTTTGGTTGACAGATCCGGCAGCCACGCTGCGGCCATCCCGAAGGACCGTAAAGCGATCGGCGATGCGGCGAATCTCCTCCAGAAAATGGCTAATAAACAAGATGCTCACCCCGCGATCCCGCAACCGGTGGATCAAGTCAAATAAATGTTTCGTATCCTTGTGGGTTAACGAAGAAGTTGGTTCATCGAAGACAATGACCTTCGCTTCCGTCACCAAAGCCCGGGCTACCTCGACCAATTGACAGGCTCCCGGGCTGAGACTGCGGATTTTAGTGTTGGGGCGAATCCGAGGGAGATTCAACAGGGCTAACGCTTGTTCTACCCGCTGCCGGTTTTTCCGCTGTCGAAGAAATCCCCAGCGGTGTTCTTCGATCCCCAGCAGGATGTTACTTTCCACATCCAAATCCGGAGCCAAGGCCAATTCCTGATAAATCATGGCCACGCCCAACTCCCGGGCTTTATGAGGCCCCGAGGGAGAATAGGAGATACCATTCAACACCATTGTTCCGGAGTCAGCTTGTTCGGCTCCGCTGAGAATCTTCATCAACGTCGATTTGCCCGCTCCGTTCTCACCAACCAAGGCATGAACTTCCCCCGATGCGACTTGCAATTGCACTTCCGATAAAGCCACCGTAGATCCAAATCGCTTGTTGATCCCCGTCATTTCCAGGCGATAGTGGTGTTCAGGCATGATTGGAGCTTATTGGTTTTGCTTGGGAGTGGGGCGGCTCGACTCCACTAATTTGGAGTGCGGTGTCTATAATCTATACACGGATCAAGCCACCGCATTACTAAAAAAGCAGACTCACCCTATTTCGGCAGCAAGCCCTTTTCCACCAAGACTTCGGCGATTTGTATAGCATTGGTAGCGGCCCCCTTGCGAAGATTATCGGCGACCACCCAGAGATTTAAGCCGTGGGGAACGGTAGGGTCTTTGCGGATGCGGCCGACAAATACCTCGTCTCTGCCGGTGGCATCCAAGGCCAAAGGGACTTTTTTGTTGGCTACATCATCCATCAGGATAATCCCCGAAGCTTTCCCGAGCGCTTCGCGGGCTTGGTCCACCGAAACCGGATTGTGAAACTCAATGTTGATGGCTTCCGAATGGCCCAACCGCACGGGAATACGAACCGTCGTTGGGGAAACCCCGATGCCGGAATCCGCCATAATTTTTTGCGTCTCCCGGATCATCTTCCACTCTTCCTCCAAGTAGCCGTCCTCCCCCAACTTCCAGTCGTGGGGCAAAGCATTGCCCGCCAATTGGTCCACATGCTCCTTCACCTCGGGAACCGGTTCGCCTTTGCCGAGGGCGGCAATCTGGTTGTCCAATTCCTCCAAGGCTCTTCCGCCTTTTCCGGACGAGGCCTGGTAGGTGGAAACAATCACTCGCTTTATTTTGCCGAGATCATGGAGCGGCTTCAAAGCGACCACCATTTGGATGGTGGAGCAATTGGGATTGGCAACGATGCCTTTGGGGATGTTTTGCAATGCCTCCGGATTAACCTCGGGAACCACCAGGGGGACTTCCGGGTCCATCCGCCAAGCACTGGAGTTATCCACGACAACCGCCCCGGCCTTGGCGGCGATGGGACTATATTCGCGGCTGATTCCGGAGGGAGTGCTGGATAGAACGATGTCGACCCCTTCATAAGCTTCCGGCCGGATTTCCTCAACGGTGTATTTCTTGCCGAGGAATTCAAGCGTTTTACCTGCGCTGCGCTGAGAGGCCAAGAATTTGATCGAACGGAGAGGGAATTTGCGCTCGGCGAGCACTTGCCGCATGATTTCCCCAACCGCACCGGTCGCACCAACAACTGCAACGCTAGGTAGCACTTTTTTCTCCTTTGGGAATCAGATTCAAAGATGGAATAAAACGCGGGGAAAGTAATTTTACAACTTCTGGCCAATAAAAGGGAGGTTTTCAGGGAAATCAGCTGGAAATGAAGAAAGGCTCGATACCGTGACGCTCCCATTTCTCTTCTGCCTCTGGTTATTTGGTTTCAGAGCCTGAAGCAACACCTGCCTGCTTTTCTTTAAACCTTTTCATAGCACAACTTAATTTTGCTCTTTTCTGGTCTTTCCTTTATGCACATTGCAACTACAAGGAAACGCTAACCAAAAAACCGGCGTAGGAACCCAATCCCCTCTGCCACTTTAGGAACGGACCGTTCACCGGACTCCGGCTGCAAAATCACGTAGCCTCCGTATTCCATTCCTTCCAGTTGAGCCGCCAGGAGCATCCAGTCCAGCTCGCCGTAGCCCAGAGAAACTTCCTGGGCAGACCGATTTGCGGCGCTGCGGCGAGCATCTTTGGCTTGGACCTGAGTTATCCTACCGGATAGCGATTGCAGGTCCTCGAATGGGGGAAATCCATTAATGAGCAAGTTTGCCGGGTCAAAATTGATTCCCAGGCTTCCCGAATCGATCTGATCGAGAAACCCGACCAGCGATTTTGCCGATTCCAATCCTGTTTCCAGAGCTAATAGGGTGCCGATGCGGTCCCCATAGCTTCCCAATGCCGTTAATGCTTCCCGCATTAAATCAAACCGAGGGTCTTCCTTGTCCGCCGGCATGGCACCAGCTTGTACCGTCACAATTCGGGGGCCTAAATCAAATGCCAGAGACATGACTTGGCGGACATGTTCCAGCCGGGGTTCGAGATTCTCCGCTGTATCAAAACCATAACGCAAAGGGCAATTCACCGCCGCCAAGGCCAATTCATGCGTCCGCAGGATATTGCGAAACTCCCGGCGGCCGGATTGGGACAAATTCTTTGGATCCAGATCGCGAACCGCATCTATCTTGATGCCATTCAGCTCCAACCGAGCGGATTCCTGGAGTGCTTTGCGAAGGGGTAAACCGAAGCTTTCCAAACGAACGCCAATTTTTATTCTTGCCATAGTAAATCCATTATCGTCAAAGTTGTTTGAACTGCCGGGATCATCCGGAAAATTGAAAACTAAAGAAGGCCAATGCCAACAAAATCAGGAAAAAGACAGCCCCAATCAAAATTATGTTGATCACAAAACTTCCCAACGGATTTTCTTTCGGTCTTTTCGGCGAAGAAAATCCCGAGCAGTTAGGACAACCGACTTGAAAACTATTTACGTCGGGACTTATTTCGTATTCCTGATGACAAGTCGGACAGATCATTTCAGGGTCCATCTTCGGGGATATTCGTAATGAAGTTATTTTACCCAAATCCATTTCTACCAACGTAGAAATCGCCGTTGGCTGCCAAGAATTCTCGGTTATTTCATGACGAACGCCCTTCCCTTTGGTACCTTTTACTTTCCTTTTTCGCCCCAGGAGGAACTTATGGCCACCCCCATTTCGCCAATTATCACCTCTCTCAAGAAAAAATATCCCAATGCCACTTATGAACTAAACTGGAACAATCCGTTTGAATTGTTGGTGGCCACTATTCTCGCAGCCCAATGTACCGACGAGCGCGTCAATCAAACCACGCCGGGATTGTTTGCTCGCTTTCCCGATGCCAAATCACTGGCCAATGCAGACCTTGCCGAATTGGAGGAGCTAGTCCGCCCAACCGGTTTTTTCCGCAAGAAAGCCAAAGCAATCAAGGAGATGAGCCAAGCTCTGGTCGATGATTTTGCCGGCGAAGTTCCCAATGATATGGCTGATATGATCACGCTTCCCGGTGTTGCCCGCAAGACGGCCAACGTGGTGTTGAACGTGGCTTTTAAAAATCCCTCGGGGATTATGGTGGATACCCATGTCCAACGAGTAAGCAAACGCTTGGGACTGAGCAAACACAACAAAGCCGATCAGATCGAAAAGGACCTGATGGAATTGGTCCCCCAGAAGGAGTGGATCACTTTTGGACCCGCATTAGTTTTGCATGGCCGCTATACCTGCACGGCCAAAGATCCCAAGTGTGGAGATTGCATCTTGGCGGAATATTGTCCCAAGATTGGTGTCTAATAACAGGAACTCATGATGAAATTTGTCCTGCCGGAGAGTTGGCAAAGTGTTCTCGGACCGGAATTCGAGAAGGCGTACTTTCAAGAGCTAACCTCTTTCGTGGATGCCGAACGGCAAACCGAAACCATTTTCCCGCCGGCGGAAGAGGTCTTTCAGGCTTTCCAACTGACTCCCTTCGATCAGATGAAAGTGTTCCTCGTGGGCCAGGACCCCTATCACGATGACGGTCAGGCGCACGGGTTATGCTTCTCCGTGCGGCCCGGAATTAAACCGCCGCCTTCGCTTAGGAACATTTACCGGGAACTTCAAGAGGACCTTGGCTGCGAAATTCCCAACAACGGTTACCTGGTTCCCTGGGCCAAGCAAGGAGTGCTAATGCTCAATGCGGTTCTGACCGTCCGGGCTCACAAACCCAACTCGCACAAAAACAAAGGTTGGGAGAAATTCACCGATGCTGTGGTTCAAGCCGCCAATGAGCGGGATGACCCGGTGGTGTTTGTTTTGTGGGGCGGGTATGCCCAGAAGAAAGGCAAGCATATCGACGAAGGCAAACATCCGGTTATCAAGTCTGCCCATCCGTCTCCATTGTCGGTGAAGAATTTTATCGGCAGCAAACCGTTCTCGGCAATCAATAGTGCCCTTCGCCAACTCGGCAAGAAAGAAATTGACTGGCAAATCCCGAATCTATGAACGACAATCATTTCCCAAGATTTGTGAGAAAACTATTACCACATCCTATTTTGAATCGAAACAACCATGAATTGTTTATTCCCCCTTGTTTTGCTGACGTCGTTGGTTTCCGATACCAGTCCCCTTTCCATTCATCCCACGGAAAACTCCAAGAACATAGAAATCCAAGGTCAGCTTCCCGCTTCCATCGCCAAAACCTTGCCCTTGGGGATCCTGCCCCAATCCAAAGGAGAAGAGTTCCTCCGCTTTTCCATTGTGGATAAAGGCAACAAAGCCGGCCCGGCCATTTTTGGAGCTTATATTCGCAAGAAGAGTACCTTGATCTTCCGCCCGCGCTATCCGCTGACTCCGGGCACCAAATATCGCGCGACCTTAACCCTTAACAACAAGGTAACTACGCAGGACCACCTTGTCCCCGTGCCAAAACGGGGGCCCAAAGCAATTGTCACCAAGGTTTACCCGACTGCAGCCGTATTGCCGGCAAATCAACTTCGCTTTTACATTCATTTCTCGCAACCCATGCGCGGCGGCAAGGATATATTCGACGAGATTTACTTGGTGGACGGCAAAGGCAAAATCGTCACCGACCCTTGGCTGCGCGAAGAGCTCTGGGATGAAAAAGACCAGCGGCTATTGTTGTACATCCACCCCGGCCGCATTAAATGGGGATTATTGATGCGGCGGCTGTTGGGACCGGTGCTTCTCCCCGACCGGGAATACACGCTGGTCATTACCACGAAAGTGTTGGACCGCCACGGCCGCTCCCTTCGCAAGGAATATCGCAAAAAGTTCCGAACCGACGCGGAGAATCGCAAGCGGTTGGAACTCTCCGATTGGAAATTGACCGCTCCGAAAATTGGGAAGAATAATCCTGTTCAAGTAGAATTCCCCTTGCCATTGGATCATTTCGGCATGAAAGAATTCCTGTCCATTACTTCCAAAGGAAAACGCATCCCTGGGAAAATAAAAATATCTCAGCAAGAGCGGCAATGGATGTTTTATCCGGCGCAGCCGTGGGAAAATAAAAGCTACCAACTCGTCGTCGATCCTCAACTGGAAGACATCGCCGGCAACACTCCTCTTCGAGCTTTTGATGTGGACCTTACGGAGCCTCAACCAAAACCCCAATCTCTGACAATTCCCTTTCGGCCCAAGAAATGATCGGCCAGGTGAATACAATAAGGTAGCTGGATTCGGCGGAATTCAGCCTGATTGTTCGATCTGAAGTTTGGCAAATTCAGCTACCAAATCCGGGATTACCTATGGCCTACCGTATTTCTCAACAAGAAAATCTTCGATCCGTTGCCATTGCCACAAAGACTTTGAACCCTGCCGAAGCAGAAATCCAAATCACGCTCGATTTCAACGCGCCGGTCACTCAGGTCGATTTCCGCGGCCGGCTGATGGGACCGCGATGCCCGTATGCGGAAACGGTGGAGATTGCCTACAATTTCACGCGATTGCCCCGTGCTGATTCCCAAGAAAATACTAGCGTCACGGGCCGAATTATAATTCCCGAGCCCAGCTTATGGGATCCGATCTCCCCAATGCTGTATCAAGGCCCCATAGAGCTTTGGTCGGGCGAAACCCCGATCGTGCAACTTCAAGTCAGCATGGGACTGCATTCCACACAAATTGGACCCAAAGGCCTGCGCTGGAACGGCACGTTGGCGAAGGTCCATGCGAAAAAAGCGACCGACTTTGACCCCCCTACTGCCAAGACTCTACGAAGGGAAGGAATCAACACGCTCGTGGTTCCTGCATCGGAAAAGTTGCCGGCGTTATGTGATCTCGCCGACCGCTTTGGGTTTTGGTTGATCATTGACTGCCGGGATGCGGATGTCCAATCGGTAGCCTCTCTCAGTGAGCATGTTTCTTGTCTGGGTTTCCTGGTTTCCCCAAATCAGGAAGTGGACGTTGCCCGAAAGCTCCCGAACCTTGTTGGCGTTTCTTTCCAGTCATCCAAACTGGAACTCGATCTGAATCCCTATTCTTTCGTCTACACAGCGGAAGAAAATTTGCATTCTCTGCAATCGGTCTCCAAAATGAAGCTGGTTGAAATGTCGGGACAAACCGAAAAGCAAAACCTGGACGCTATCCCGGACCTGCTGGGTTGGGTGGAAGCTTAAAACCGAGGAGATTTTCTTGGCTCGCTATTTTAAATTTCGAAACTTGGCGGAAATCCAAGACGAAGCAAGAACCCTGAACTTGGATTTGCAGTTCCGCGAAGACCTGGGCCCTTTATTTCGCCCTGTAGAGGTGGCCAATAAGACCGCGGGAAATTCCTTGTGCATCCAGCCGATGGAAGGATGCGACGGCACTCTGGATGGTTGCCCGGATGAGCTTACCTACCGCCGCTACCAACGGTTTGGTGCGGGCGGAGCCAAATTGATTTGGGGAGAAGCAACTGCAGTCTTGGATGAATCCCGGGCGAATTCCCGGCAACTTCTGATCAATGGCGCCACCGCTCCCCATCTTGATAAGCTGCTGAATATCAGCCGTCGAGCTCGCCGCGACGTT
>CAZPPD010000076.1:0-12462 GCA_964588185.1 uncultured Alcaligenaceae bacterium
TCAAATCCAACCGCCTGATAAGTCGCTAATTCTTCGAGGAGAATTTCTTCGAGGAAAGCCTTATGTCATACGATTCAGCTGGCACGTTGAGTTTTAATTTCGAGGATGAGGTTTTACTAAAACGCTCCGGGATGACCCATTCCACTTTGACGCCGCCGGGGGCGAGCGTCTCGTCTTCTTTGACTCCCCGGTAATTCGCCTTGGTAACGGCTACTTTGTATTCCCCGGGAACCACGCCGCCTTTGTTTCCGGATTTCAAGGAAAACTCCCCCTGCTCGTTGGTAGTTCCGTAGGCAGCCGGTCCTACCTCCCACTGTGGTGGCATGAGACTATTTGCCCAACACCCCTTCCGCCAATAAGAACTGGGACCAGGTTTCAAACTGCTCTTTCTCTTGTCGAAGCTCCTGCAAAGATACAAACCCGGTATTGATCAGTCCTTCTTCCCGGCATTCTACTCGGGGTTCCTCCAGATCAAAAACGTGGACGATGCCCAGGTGAACTTGGCCGACCGCGGTGCTGTCATCATTGATCAGGCCCAGGCAATCTTCCCGGTAGTTGCTTTGCAGATGAACCTCCTCTTCGACTTCACGGAGCATTCCTTGCCGGTATGGATCCAGCAAATTCCCTTCATCTTCCGGGTTGATGTGCCCACCCACACCAATGGAACGCAGGGACCGCAAACGGGCTTCATTTCCTTTTCCGCCACGCTGGTACTGGAAGATCCGGTTTTTCCAGCGAAATACCACATAGGGAATGATTTGCTTGTAATCGGGATCAGTTTCGGCTTCGGCTCTGGGCAGGAAAAACAAGTAGTTGGCATCCAAAACCTTTGGCAGGTAATGATCCACCTGTCTGCTAAGCCCCTGAAAGAGGCCGGCATCGTGCAATCGCCCGGTTGGGATTACCAGAACCTGCTCTTGCTTACTGTCCGGCATTTTTCCATTCCTCCCGCAAACGCTGCCACTCTTCTCGGGCAACGGGAACGACCGCCAACGTCGGTAACGGCTGATGCATAGTTACCACGCCGGCGGCGACGATGGCCTGCTTTTTCTGGATTTCCACTTGGCGAGGAGTTGGCTGATTGGTTGGTGTGGTAAGCAAGAAGTGGCTCAGGAAGGCCATGATGGAGACCACAATGAGGATGGTCATGGCCATTCGCCACGTTTCCCGCCAACTCCGCCGCTCGAACAAGGCGTTTAAATCTTCCTGGTTACCGCTCTCGGCAGCAATCTGAAGATTCAGTTCATATTTTCCCTCGGGATAATTGGCCGCTTGTTCCTCGGTGGTAAATCCTTCCAGCCGGTTTTCCAGCTTGGGAACCACCAGGACATCAAACGCCAGCTTTTGGTTAAACGCATAACTGGCCGGCAACAGCTCCCCGCGTAACACCCGGGGCAGAAGTGTCCACAAGGCTTCGATAAGGGTGTAATCCGGGGTGGATCGTTCGAAGACCAATTTGCCGCCATCGACCAATACTTGGGCCCCACCCAAAAGGGCTGGACTTTCCGGTTCCTCAGAAGAATTCTCCTGCATCTGATCCTCACCCGGAACATCTTCAACCAAGGGAGTAGGTTTTATCCTCTGCAGCACCTTGCGAACCTCTTCCACCGTCGGACCGGGCATAGGTTTCGCTTCCCAGCTTTGGCTCGGCAAGGTGCCATGTGCTCCCCAATCTGCCGGAAACTTTTCTGTCAAGGCAAAAGGATTTCCCAGAAATACCTGATATTTCTCTTGAAGGAGAACAAAGGTATGAAAACCAAATCCACCGGGCCGAGATGATGCTCGGACCACCACAATATGATCGGGTGGCAGCTTCTGGACAAAAACTGTCTGGGCACAAGTGATGCCATCGGGTGGAGCTCCAAAGGCATTTAGGATTTCTTCGAGAGGCGGGTACCAATCTTCTATAAAACCGGGGGAATGAGCTAAACGTTGAAGAGTATCATGGTTGGTCAATAAAAATGTGGCTTGTTCAATGGGAAATGTATCCACTCCCGCCCTTTCCTTATGACGCTAGACCTGAAATGGGTTTAATTGGCAGCAAAAATCAGGCTAAATAATTTTAAAATTTTTCCGGAAAAGGTTTCGGAATTTCCGCTTGACACGAATACCAATCCAGATAGAATTTAGTGAGTGAGATTGAATCTCAATTACAGAGAAGCTCACCCCGCCTATTTAATTTGGTTAATTTTGTTTTCCTTAAAACTGGATTTTCACACCTACAATGGCACCAAATTGCAACAAAAATTGTAATGATTGCTCCGCTCGATTTGTCTGTCGTTGCCTCAAGGTAACCGAAGACACCATCATTACTGCGTTAGACACTTTCGGTGTTCAATCCATCCAGGAACTTAAGTTATTAACCGGGGCCGGCGATGGCTGCATGTGCTGCCACCGCCGATTGGAGAAATTCATCGAGCAATACGCTCAATGTCCTTCTTCCTCTTCGGAACCAATTTGTTCCTGAAGGTAATTTTGCAAGCCAACGTCATTGATCAGCCCAAGCTGGGCCTCCAGCCAATCCACGTGTTCTTCCGATTCCAGTAAGATCGGCTCCATTATCTCGCGCGAACCATTATCCCCATGGTCCCGGCACACTTTAATGGCATGGTTGTAATGGTTGACGCCCTTCATTTCCAGCTGGAGATCATTTTCGAACTGTTCTTTCACATTGGCTCCGACTCGAATCACATCATAACGAGCGATTTCCGGAACCCCTTCCAGGAAAATAATCCGATCCAGAATATGTTGAGCGTGCCGCATTTCTCCCATGGATTCGTGGTAGTGTTTATCGGCAAGTTTATTGTATCCCCAGTTTTTGCACATCCGAGCCTGGCAGAAATATTGGTTAATTGCTGTCAATTCGATGGTCAAAGCCCAGTTCAACACCTCGATAACTTCCGGCTTCCCCTGCATTCAACTTCCTCCAAAAAGATTACAAAGTCTTAATATCTTCATTAGTAATTTCATGAGCCATTGTCTGACAAGTTTTCGGGCGTCCGCTGGGAAAACTTTATTCCGCGAATAACCCTTCGACATAGGCTTCCGGATCAAAAACAGCCAAATCGTCAAATCCCTCGCCGAGCCCGATAAACTTCACTGGCAAATCCAGCTTGTGTTTAATCCCGAAGATGGCCCCGCCCTTGGCCGTCCCGTCCAGCTTTGCCAAGACAATCCCGGTGCAATTGATAGTTTTCTTAAAATGCTCGGCCTGGGCAATGGCGTTTTGGCCGGCGGTGGCATCCAATACCAAAAGGACCTCATGGGGGGCACCTTCGATCTTCTTGGTGACAATGCGGTAGATCTTTTCCAATTCGCGCATCAGGTTTGCCTGGGTGTGTAAGCGTCCCGCAGTATCCACGATCAGGAGATCAAATTCTTTGGCGACTGCTTTTTCGCAGGCATCATGGGCCACGCTGGCCGGATCCGAGCCTTGCTGGCTCTTGACGATCTCGCACCCAAGCCGCTGGCTCCAGATGGTAAGCTGTTCCACCGCGGCCGCCCGGAAAGTATCGCAGGCGGCAACCATCACTTTTTTGTTCTGGTCCAAGTACCGCTTGGCCAGTTTGGCGATGGAAGTAGTCTTTCCGGAGCCGTTTACTCCGGCGACCATCACGACCGTTGGCCCGGAATCGGCGAATCGGATTTCCTCGTGAGGGGCTGCCAACAAATCCTGGAGTTTCTTTTTGACGTACTCCTCAACCTCTCCGTCGATTTCCTTGTCCATGAACGCTTGCCGGACTTGTTCCACGATTTCCGTGGTGGCGGCTGTGCCCACATCCGCAAGGTAGAGCCGCTCTTCTAGTTGATCCAAAAAATCCTGATCAACCCGACCTTTAAGCCAAAAGAGTTGGGCAACACCGGAGAAAAGTCCCCGCGTTTTGGAAAGCCCCTGTTTGATCCGTTTGAAGAAATCTCCGAATACCATCAGATAATTACCTCTGTCTGGACGCTTGGCGTAATAATTCCAACTCTTCTATTGTAATGGTGCGAGCACCGACCGTCTGATGAAAGGAACCGGGACCATGGCAATCGCTGCCACCGCTTATTAACAAACCCAATTCGGCTGCCATCTGCCGCATTTGCTTGATCCGCCCGGGCATGACATTGGGATATTCCACCTCCACCCCTTGCAACCCAATGTCTTTTAATTCCACAAGGTTCTTTCGTTTGAAATCATAAGCAGGATGAGCCCAAACCGCAACGCCGCCGGCTTGGCGAATGACGGAAATCGCTCGGGCGACCGGCAAGCCTTTTGTTGGCAGGGAAACCGGACCGTTATCACCCAAGTAGCGTTGGAAGGCTTCGGAAATGGTTCCAACCTGACGCGTTTCCACTAATATCTCCGCCAAATGCCGCCTCCCCGGAGAATAGCCCGCCAATACTTTGTCCACCAAGTGTGAAGGAAGAACTATTCCAAATTGTTGTAAGCGAAGAACCATCTCTTTGACCCGATTGCAGCGCCAGGTTTGCATTTCCTGCAAGGTCTCCAGCAGAGTGGGATTATCCAGGTCAAAAAAATACCCCAACAGATGAAACTCTTTGCCGCGAAACTCAGCCGTCAATTCAATTCCGGAGACCACCTCCAATCTCCCTGCCACAGCTTTGACCGCCGGAGATATTCCTGCCAAGGTATCATGGTCGGTAATGGCAATGGCCTTCAGTCCTGAGCGAACGGCGAGATCAACAATCTGCTCTGGAGAATAGCTGCCTTCACTGAAGGTGGTATGAAGGTGGAGGTCAGCTCGTTCGCGTAATTGGGGGGAGAGCATATTTGAGTTGCGGCATTTTATTAGACAATTCTGTTTCCGCTCATCCAATGGAAACTCGAACCTTTCGCTGTGTAAAATCTATCAATGAAACTCAATAACCTGTATTGGATATGACAGAAATTTGTGTTTGGTAGCAGAGGGATTGGATATGTCTATAGACCTATCCTTGGGAACAAATGACCTTCGCCGAAAATCTTGAAGCCATGCGAAAAATGGCCAAGCTTTATTGTTCTAAACACCTCCGAGATACTCTTGCAAAAATTTGAAAGCCTTTTTCTCCTCCTCTCCACCAGTCTTTTCCACAAGCGATTGAAGCCGGTCAATTTCCAGAAGGATCTCCTCCTTTGGAATCAAATGAATCCTGGTAGCCAGTATCGCCGCTTCCACCACCGCATGTTTGGCCCGATTCAGTCCAAAAAAGTCTCGAAGACACCCCTGGTGCACGACCTCAACCTCCATGCTCACTCGTTCCTGGGAATCATCCACCGAAACCATTCGAAACTCGAAGTAACGACAACAATCTGCAAGGACAAATCCATTCACCCTGGTTGCGGCAACCATGGGAGGTAGCGGATCCAAAGTGCTGACCGCCGCTTGGGCCAACAGCCAAACATCATCAGTGATATGAAAGACGCCTTCGGGAAGTTCCTGGAGATTGCGGTAAGTCTGCGAGGTAGAAAATGGGCGTAAAAGAAATTTGCGGAAGTCCGAATCCACTTTCGGCCCCATCGGAGCAATATTTACTTTCCCGGCAACGGACATCGTGGTAATGATACCTTCAAGAATCATTTACATTCTCCAACATGGATTGCCCCCAGCTTTCGCTACCAAGGAGTTCTCTCGTGAAAAAGGTCGCCATCTTTTGGCCGGGTGACTATCGGCAAAAACCCAATGAATGGGCTCTTCCTCAGGTTACCGCAACCACGGAACAACTTCAGCAAGCTCTGAAAAAGCTAGGGCGAGATCCATACGTGGTCAACCGGTTCCTTACCAAACCCGGTGAGGCCATCTCCAACCTAGGCCCGATCGATGATCCCATGATTGGCGTCTTTGTTCATTGGACCTACGGACCGCACACTTGCGATGGAGTTGCGGGAAAAGACAACCCGCTATTGCTGGCCAGTAATTTTTCCGGAACTTGGCCGGGATTAGTGGCGTTGCTGAATACCGGAGCATGCTTGGAGAGCATCAATAGGAAGTTTTCTCGGATTTGGACTGCGGCAAAGGATTGGACAAAGGATGACGTATTCATGGAGCGCCTTGATGAATGGTGCTCTACCGGGCAAATTCAATATTCCGAATCGGAACTCCATTATTCTGCCGCTGTCACACCCGAAGCAAAAAACCTAGCGAAGCAAGTGGTCGCGGAAATCCGCAAGAAACGAATTCTGGCCCTTATGTTGGGCGATACCTCAATGGGGATGATCAACGGCTATTTTGGCCCCCGACTCCTGACCAAATATGGATTCGCAGAGCATAAGGTCGATCAAGCATGGTTGCCAATTCGCTTGCAGGACATTAAACCCGATCGCATCGACCAAGCCTTTCAGTTCGTAAAAGAAAAAGGCGTGCGATTCCATTGGCGTGGAAAAGAAGCCGAGGATTTTACCGAGGAGTCGACCAAAACCCAATTGGCCATGTATCTCGCCGTCTTGGATTTGCTGGAAGAATTCCAGTGCGAATGCCTTGGTTGGCAATACCAACTCGGATTGCTTCCCGTCTTGCCGCCCAGTGATTTCTGCGAAGGTTTGCTGAACTCAACCTGCCGTCCGGAATCCAACGGAGACGTTGTGATTACCAGCACCGAGGCGGACCAGGGAAACCTCGTTCCCATGGAAATCATGAAACGGCTACTCAAGCAAAAGGGACTGAACCAATCCGTGATGTTTCACGATGTCCGCTGGGGTGGAGAGCATGAGGGGCGGTGGCTGTGGGTGTTATTGAACTCCGGCAGCTGTGGAGCGTACGCCTTTAATCACAATCCGGATTCCTTGGAAGGCGTTCATAGCTACCGGCAACCAAAGGGTTATTTTCCTATTCCGGGCGGGACGTTTGCCGGCGAGAGTTTGCCGGGCGAAATGACCTGGGCCCGTGGTTATCTCAAGAAAGATGAGCTGTGGATGGACATCGGCAAAGGTGAAGTAGTCAAGCTTCCGCCGGATGTTCGCGACGCTTGGTGGGAGGGAACGACACGGCAATGGCCGTTTATGGCGGCCGAATTGGACTGTGCGATGGAAACGGTGATGGCTCATTACATGAGCAACCATATTGCGGTTGCTTATGGAGATATTTTTGGAGAGATGATCGCGGCCAGCCAAGAATTAGGATTTAAGATCCGGGTTCTTTCCAAGGGATAGAAAGTTGATAGAGTTTTGAATGACAAGATGAGGGATTGAAAATCAAAGGGAAAAGGACTTAATTTTTCATTTGAGATTCTTGGAGAAAGTCAGTATAACTAGCCCTTTCGTAATGAATACCAACGAGCTTAAAAAGGGATTAAATCCACCTTTTTTGTCGGAAAACCACTCCGGAATTGGCGGAACCATTAGAACGTTTCCGGAAGATTTTGAGGTGGAAGAAATTCCTGCTTATGAACCTTGCGGGAATGGCGAGTTTCTTTATTTGTGGATAGAAAAGAAAGAGTTGGGGGCGGAATATTTTGTCCGCCAGATTGCTCGTCGCTTGGAAATCAAGAATGAGGAAGTTGGGACAGCGGGATTGAAAGACCGGCACGCGATTACCCGGCAACAAGTCTCGGTTCCCGCACGAGTGGAAGAGAGGTTACCGCAACTTGATGGAGATGGAATTCGCGTATTAAAGATTAATCGCCATACCAATAAAATCAAATCGGGTCATTTACGTGGAAATCGGTTTCGGATCCTTATCCGGGATGTTCAAGACCCTGTAACTGTTGAAGAATGTGTTCAAAACGTGGTTAACATGATTCGGGACAATGGATTGCCAAACTTCTATGGCCCCCAACGCTTCGGCCATGAAGGAGAGACTGCCCAAGTTGGATTGGCTTTGCTTCGAGGAGACAATCCCACACCGGCAGAGGGCAAGCGATAGTACAACGCCCGCAATCCTTTCTTCCGGAAATTTGCCCTCTCAGCTGCTCAATCGGTTTTATTCAATGATTATCTTTCCTGCCGCATGAAAGATGGCTTTTTCCGCAAAGTCCTTGCCGGAGATGTCATGAGCAAGTGGCCAATGGGAGGGCTTTTCGTATCTGAAGATGTTAGGCGGGAGCAGGAACGCTTTGACGCCAGAGAAACGGTCACCACCGGACCCATTTTTGGTCGGAAAACTTTTGCGGCTGCCTCGGAGGCGGCGCAAAGGGAAACGCACATTCTAACCAAGTTCGGCCTCGGTCCTGAATCCTTCCGTTCGTTTGGAAAATTAACTCTCGGCACCCGCCGTCATAATCTCGTATATGTGGATGATCTGACGTTCACCAGGGAACGAGAGGGAATTCGTTTGCGGTTTACGTTGCCGGCTGGGAGCTATGCAACGGTTTTGCTTCGCGAGATCATGAAGACGGAAATTCCAAATACAGAAAAAGAGTCCTAAAAGTTTCTTTTTTTTTCCGTCCAGGACGGACCAAGAGGGTCGTAGCGTCTGCATCACCTCCTAGTGACCAACCGACCTGCCCTATGCGTTAATTGGTTTTGCTTGGTACAGCTTGCAGCTGCACAATTCGTTTGTGGATGGAATCCGCTATGGTACTGTTATTGGAAAACAAGGGGTTGAGCGTGAGTTCACCAACTACGGAATACACCGTATCTGAGAAGATTTTGCTTGCTGCCTATAATCTCGATAAGGAGGGCAAGACGCCTTTCAGTGCGGAGGATCTGATTGTCACCTCATGGGGATTATTCCCCACTACGTTTGGCCTGAAGGGATATGCCAGCCAATTCCCTGACTCGAACAAGGTCCTTACCAGCATTATGGGAGAGCGCGGCTTGGCCAAACGCGGTTGGTTGGCAAAGATGGGCCAGAAATTATATTCCATAACCAAGGAAGGGAAGCGCGTTGCCGCTCGCCTCAGCCAAGAATCCATAGAACCAACTCCCGCTGCGACGGTTCCTGCTGAATCCGAACCCGCCCAAGAGAAATATGTCACCGTGTCCAAGGAAAAAGAAAAGTTCTTGCAGATGATCTTTAGCAGCACCGCCGTTCGAAAATTTGAGGAGGGTCAAAAGAACGATCTTGCTTTTGCCGATGCTTGCCGCTTTTGGGACATCACCCAAAACCTAAAGGGGGATGCGGTCGACGAAAGGTTGGCTTTTGTGGAAGATATGCTCAATCAACTAGAGCAGGACCTCGGCCAGGAAGATGCCAGGCTAAGTAATGGGAGAATGGTTACCGGACCGGATATCCGGGTATTGCGAAATATCCATTACTACATGGAGGATCGCTTCGAACGGGTTTTAAATTTGCTGCGCAGCCGAAAAAAATGACTTTTTTTAAAAAAATTTTTTTGTCAATTTAGCAGCATATCAATGCATATCCGTGCTTGTTTGACATGAAAAATACGCAGCAAGGGCATTGAAAATAATAGGGAAACAATACCTCGCCCTTTTGGAGTGGGACGCTTGCAGGCAGCCCACTCCAAGCTAATCCGACGAGATTTATCCCGTAAGTTGGCGAACCAATTCCGCTTTTTTATCCGCACTTAAGGCGTAGTATCCCGTTTTAGGCTCGATCAATTCTTTGATCTTTACTCGATTGTTGAGATAGTTGGTAAAGTTCTTGCCCATGCTTTCCTTGTAATAACCCGCCGCACTTTTTACCTGTTCCAAGAGTTCCTTTCTCGAAAACTCAATCTTTTTTTGGACTAAAGTCAAATGGGCAGCCGCCGCAATGATAAGATCCGGGGCGGATTTGCAACCCAGCTTGCCGGCAATGGTGGCCGTGGTGCCGATTATCGGCCCGGTCCCATTGTCCTCTGGAGAAAAAATTTCTTGGGTCGAACCGTGAATTGCTTCCCGATTTTCGTGATAAAGCTTGGAAATTTCACTCAACAGATGGAGCAATTCCTCCTTGAGGAATTTTTCCGAGCCCTCAAATTCCACCTCAATAGCCCCCATCTTCACGCGAATTTTGCTTGTCATAAATTATCCTGAAAAATACTGGGCAAGAATTTTGCAATAAGACGGTATTGCAAATGTCTTACCCATAATAATATTCCTATTGCAATTCCAGCGGAAGACTTAGGGCCAAGAATGGCTTTGCCTGAAACTGTTACCATGAAAGTAAATGGCTAGAAAAAGGTATTTGAAGGAAATTATTCCAATGCACTCCCAACCGAACGATTTACCCGGACCAATCATCCACCCTGCTGCTTGGAAAGGAGAAGAGCTTTTCAATCGCAAAGATTGGTTGGTCCAATTGTCCTCTGATGAGGTTGAGGAAATAGATTCAGCAGTGAAGTCCGCAATGGCGTCGAATCTTCCGTTTGAAGAATTGCAACCAGAACTTTTTCCTCTTCCCCAATTCGGCCCGAGGTTAGCTCAAATTCAGGATGATTTGGAAAATGGTTGCGGGGCTTGCATGATAAAGGGCTTGGATATTGGGAAATACCATGAGGAAGAGGCGAGGCGGATATTCTGGGGATTGGCAACTTACCTCGGCACGGCGGTTTCGCAGAGCGCAAAGGGTGAAAAAATCTTTAGCGTTCGCGACGAAGGCTACAAAATCGGGCAATCCCAAGCACGTGGTCCAAACACGCGGAAAAGACTTAGCTTCCATACCGACCGCTGTGATGTCATTGGGTTTTTATGTTTACGGCAGGCAAAATCCGGTGGAGAAAACCAGCTGGTTAGCTCGGTAACCTTGTACAACGAAATCCGCCACCGGCGACCGGACTTGTTAAAAGCGTTGATGGAACCTTTCTATTATCAGCGTCATAATGTTGACACCGGCAATGAGCGGCCTTGGTGCCAGCAACCGATATTCTCATTTTTTGATGGGCACTTTGCCGCAAGTTATTTGCGCGTGCTAATTGACCGGGCTCATGCCAATCCGGACCTGCCTAATCTAACTTCTGCACAACTCGAAGCAATGGATTACCTGGAAGAGATCGCAAATGAAACGAACCTTCATGTCACTTTTCGTCAGGAACCGGGAGACTTGTTATTGTTGAACAATTGGGTGACTTTTCATCGAAGGAACGAATTTGAAGATGAGGAGGATCCCAAACTTCGCCGACATTTACTGCGAATCTGGCTTGCCGTCCCAAATAGCCGTCCTCTTGCCCCGGAATTCGCGGATAATTATGGATCAACGGCTGCGGGGGCCATTCGCGGCGGCATGCGACCAAAGGTACCGGATACACCGAGTTGAAAGCAGAAACGCCTCATGACCGATGAACTCTCCCCCGAAGAGCAATCGCGTATTTTCTGGCATCGATTGTTTGGCGTAGCATTGACTCACATTTTTGCCGGTTCACCTTATAAAGTGGAACTAGAAAAAGATCTTTCCCTTAAGCAGCAATTCTTGGATGTGGTGATAATCAAGAAATCCGAGGGCACTTTCCAGGGCCGACTTCCGGATGGTTTGGAAAACCTGGCTGAACATAATTTGCTGACTTTTAAGTCTCTGCATGAGCCATTTGATGATTGGACTCTTAAGGAACTGACCGGCCACTATGTCAACTATCGGAAACAACTCAGTGTTGAACTTGGAGGTGGAAAAGATACCGGAGCCGACAATAAACTGGAACCTGAAAAAATCTTTCGTTTGTATGGTGTTAGTACTCGCCATCCACAAAAGTTGTCCAAGCAGATAAAATTAGCAAAGATACAGGATGGTGTTTATGAAGTAGAGCGAGGGACCGATAGGATTCGGCTTATTGTAATCCGGGACATTCCAAAAGAAGAGCACAACGCATTTTGGCATATTTTTAGTGCGGTGGCAGAAAAAGTCAGGTTTGGCGCCAAGCATTACCAAAACAAGGTTTCAGGGGCCAGCACGGTACTTTCCCAATTGTTTGGCCAATATGAACTGGAGGGTTGGAACATGGCCTTTAGTGTCGAGCAATTCGAACACGATGCGAAGATGAAAATATTAGAAGGAATTACTGTTAAAGAGTTGAAAGAAGCTTTCCAACGAATGCCCAAAGATAAGCGAGGGCGATATATCAAAGCTTTGTCCAAGGAAGGCCGGCAAGAACTGCTTAAAGCCCTTCCCAAAGAAGATCGCCAGGAAATTTTGATGACTCTCCCTAAGAAAGATCGCCAGGAAATTTTGATGGCTCTTCCCAAGGAAGATCGCCAAGAGTTTCTCCAAAACCTACCAAATGAAGACCGCCAGGAGTTTGTAAAATCCTTAACCCTAGAGGAGTTGTTTCAGGGGTTTTCTCCGGAAGAGATTCGAGCGTATTTAAATAAACGGGAAAAGAAAAACAAGAAATGAGGCCCTATATCCTGGCCAAGTTTGCCATATCGTTCGATGGCTATTTGGATGATGCCAATCCAGAAAGACTCCTCATTTCCACTAAGGAAGACTTGGACCAAGTAGACCAAGATCGAACCTACTCCGATGCAATTCTGGTTGGCGCTAACACCGTTCGCAAAGATAATCCTCGTCTATTAGTTCGCTCATCGGACCGAAGAGAAAAACGGAAACGTCATGGATGTCTAGAAGATCCAATCAAAATGACTGTTACTGAATCCGTAAATCTATCCCA